>JBFWRA010000097.1:0-8598 GCA_050249155.1 Isosphaeraceae bacterium
CGCCCCGCTGGCCCGGTCCCCGGGTTGCCGCGACGTCTGGATCGCCGAATTCCACTCGGCGTGCCAGGCGATGGGCGAGCCTCCCGCCGGGGTTCCCGAGGCGGCCGGGCTTTTCGCCAGGCGCTTGCCCTCGGGGGTCTGGGTGGTGGTGGGGATGAGCCCTCAAGGGGCCGACGACCGGGGCCGTCCCGGCGCGCTGGCCTTCCACGGTCTGTTCCTCAGTCCCAGAGCGTTTCGACGGTTGGGGGCCGACCCATTCGCGCTAACCCATGTCTTGCGGTCGGACTGGTCGGCCTCGGACACGTCCTTGACCGCGGGGGTCGTGTCGGTCCCGCGCCCGGAATCGTCAGGCGAGGCCGCGACCTCGGACCCGAGAGTCGACCGGATCGTCGACGCGCTGGTCCACCGACGCCGCGCGCTGATGGAATCGGTCGGGCCGATCGACGACCTGGCGCGCGAGGTCTGGCGACGGCTCCCCGTACGCCAGCGTTTGCGAAAGTCCGTGGCGACCTGGGCGTTCCGCAACACTCAGCGATTCGACCTCGTGGCGGTGCCCAGGCTCTCCGGGATCGCCCTGGACGATTCCTACCTTCCCCCCGAGGCGTTCGCTTCGCTCGAGGCCGGGCGGACGGGCGTGATCGTTCCCTCGCCGGGCGAAACGAACCCAATCGCCCTGGTCACGTTCCTTTCGCTGGCGCTTGGCCTCATCGTGTTGACGGTCGTCATCCTGTTTCGGCGCGGTGAGGGGTCGGGTGAGGAATCGCCGAAACCCGTTCCCACCGTCACGGTCGAGGCGCCGCGGTCGGCCCCGCCGGTCGTCGTCGGTTGCCCAACCCGCGACGCCTTCCCGACCGCCCCCGGCGACGACGACCCCACCGAGCGCCGGCGCGTCGCGGAGGTTTTCATCGACCTGTCCGATCGGTGTGGCGTGGCGGTTGAACCCGGGGAGTCGAGCGACCCCGCGACGCTGATGGAACGGCTCGCGGTCGACTTGCGCTACGCGGGCCCCTTGCTCAGCGTTGAAGAGCGAGCCGCGCTGATCGCCGCCAATCACCCCGACGCCGCGCTCGCTCTGGATTGGGATCGAATCGTGCGTCGATTCGTGGGAGACAGGCCCTTGCCCGAAGATTTCCGGGACGGTCCGTTGCGTTGGCAGCTTGGCGTTCTGGGCTGGTCCTGGCACCTGGGACCGCTCGGCGACGATCGACCCGGTCGCTCGGTCTCGGAACGATCGCAGGAACTGGCGGAACAGGTGGCGGTGGGGGTGTCGCTGCGCACGACGGTACTGACGGAGCGTTACGAGGCGCTGGCGGCCTACCATGCGTTTCTGGGGCGGCTTCCTCGCCGTTGAGCGGTCTTCGCGGCGTTCGGAGGCCGCCGAGCGTCGGCAACCGCCTTCAGGCCGGCCCGTCGCGCCGAATGGTCACGCGAAAGCTCGTGTCCAGGCAGTGGAAGCCGAGACTTGTGAACGCCTGGAATTCCAGGGGTTCACCACACCCGATGGCCCCGTCGACCACCTCGGGCGGAGCGAGCTTGCAAGGTCGAGGCAGGAGCGGTTTGACGTTTCCCCCGATCATATTGGTGAGCTCGCCGACCGCGTCGTGGATCTGGACGGGAGTCGTCTCTCCGGGTTCGACGCCGAGCATCAAGGCGGCGGCTTGCCTGGCCAGGTCGCGAGGGCAGTCCATCGTGACGGCGCCTTGCCATCGCCCGGTGATCTTGACCAGTCCGCGAACGCCGCGTTGGGGAGCGGGCCCCGGCGCGTCGGGCGCGATTTCCAGTCCGAGCACCGTGGACCAGACCGTCCGCACGGCGTCTCGCAAGGACTGCTCGCCGACCTCCGTCATGACTCACCTCCGGAAGAGAATCAGGGACCGGCCGTTGGTTCAAAGAATCCCCGGTCCAGTCGGCAGGGGGACCGCCGGTCGGTAGGCCACCGCCCTGCCCAGGGTGATTCGCTCGAACGCGTCGCCATGGAACAGAGCGGACTCGGTGCCCCCCAGAATCAAATACCCGTCGGGGCGGAGGGTCGTTCGGACCCTGGATAGGACGTTTCGCTTCGATTCCTCGTCGAAATAAATAAGCACATTTCTGAGAAAAATGAGATCCATTGACTCAATGTCATTCCATGTTTCAATGAGATTCATCGTCCGGAATTCGATCCATGCGCGAAGGCGCGGGATGATCTCCCACTCGGAGCCATCCTGGCGGAAGTACTTCAACAGCAGCGCCGCGGAGAGGCCCCGGTTGACTTCCATCTGAGTGAACCGTCCCCGTTTGGCCTTGGCGACGACCTCGGTGGAGAGGTCCGTGGCCAGGAGCCGGACCGACCATCCGGCGAGCTCGGGAAAGTGTTCGTGGAGGAGGATGGCGAGGCTGTAGATCTCCTGGCCGCTGGAACAGGCCGCGCTCCAGATCGAGAGCCGCCTGGTCGAGGCTCGAAGTCGAATGAGCTGGGGCAGGAGCTGTTCCCGGAGCATTTCGAACGGATAAACGTCTCTGAAGAACGAGGTTTCGTTGGTCGTCATGGATTCGACGACCTTGCGCGTGAGGTCGTCGCCGCGCTCGCCACGAAGCCGGTTGACGAGTTCGGCGATGGAGCCGATCCCCTCCCGGGAGGCCAGGGCGTTGAGGCGGGATTCGGCCAGGTATTCCTTGCCTTCCTCCAGGAGGATGGCCGAGGATTTCCAGACGACCCGCCTGACGAACTCGAAGTCGCTGCCACTAATCGTCGTCATGAGACGGCCCCCCCGTTCTGGCGTTCTGGTGAGGGCTTTAGCGGTTCGCCGCGGTCACGGGTTCACGGCTGGCGAGGACCCGGTTGACGATCGTGTCGCCGATCAGGTCCAGTGGGATCACCCGGTCGGCCAGGCCCGCCTTGACCACGGAGCCGGGCATTCCCCAGACGACGCTCGTTGGCTCGTCCTGGGCGAAGACGAGCCCCCCACTATTGACGACGGCCTCGCACCCTTTCAGCCCGTCAGATCCCAGACCCGTGAGAATCACGGCGAGTGTCGCGCCAGGGAACGCCGCCGCGGCCGACCGGAAGAGGACGTCGGCGGCGGGTCGACAGGAGTTTTCCCGAGGATCGTCGTTCAGGAGGAGCCGGGCACCGTCTCCGTCGCCCTCCTCGACCACCATGTGGCGGCCTCCCGGGGCGACGTAGGCGTGCCCAGGCCGGAGCGGTTCGCCGTGAACGGCCTCGGTGACCTCGATGGACGACCGGCTCGCCAGTCGCTCGGCCAGCATTCTCGTGAAGATGGGCGGCATGTGTTGCACGATCACGATGGGTGGTGGGAAGTTCGCGGGGAACGCCGGCAGGATCTCTCCGAGGGCGTTCGGCCCGCCGGTCGAGGTTCCGATCGCGACCAGGTTGATTGGCGAGGGCGCTCGTCGCGTCGTGGGCGTCGAAACCCGTCGTGGCGCGGAGGGCGTGTGTGTGGGAATCCATGGTCCAGGGCCGCGGGTCGGCTCCGGAGCGCGCTGGCCGACCCCTCGGCAGAACGCCTTGATGCGGGGAATCAATTCCTCGCGGATCCGCCGCACCGCGTCCTCGGGGCCCTCGCTTCCGGCGGGTTTGGTCTGGTAATCGCTGGCTCCCAGCGCCAAAGCGTCGAGTGTGGCGATCGCTCCGCGCTGGGTCATATTGCTGTACATGATCACGGGTAATAGCGGCCAATTCTTGCGGATCTCGGCGAGCGCGCCCATGCCGTCCAGGTTGGGCATCTCGACGTCGAGGATCACGACGTCGGGATGGAGACTGGCGACCTTGCCCAGCGCGATGCGGCCGTCCTGGGCGATCCCGGCGACTTCGAGCGCTGGATCGGACGAGACGACGTCGGAGAGCACCCGGCGGATGACCACGGAGTCGTCGACGATCAGTACGCGGATCTTACGCATGGTATTCCTCTTGCGCGAATCGCCCGGACTGGCGTCCATGGTTAAACGGGTACCAACCCAAGAGCTTCAAGTTTGCTCACGAGGATTTCCCGGGTGAACGGCTTCATCACGTAGTCGTCGGCACCAGCGTCGAGGGCCTCGGCCATACGGTCGGCGTCGTTCTCGGAACTGACCATGACGATCCGGACGTCGGCGAGGTCGTGACGGGAGCGGATTTCCTCCACGAATCGGAGTCCGTCCATGATGGGCATGTTCCAGTCGACCAGCACGAGTTCGGGCTTGACGGCGTGTTCCTCGAGGCGAACGAGTCCCTCGATACCGTGGGAAGCCTCGCGAACCCCGAAGCCGATACTCTTGAGAATGCCTCCGAGGATCGTCCTCATGGCTCGGGAATCGTCGATCACGATGGCGTTCATCTTGGCGGAACTCCCCGTCGGTCGGCTTCAGGCCACGCCCGAGTCGGCGTGACGTCGCGTGGGATCATCCTTTTTCAACGTGTTTTGGCGGCGAACGTCTGCGCGCGGCTGGTGTGCGGGGTGGACGCCCACCGTCGCGAGACGTTGGGGGTGGCGCCCGGCGCTGCGGCCGGGGGGCCGGTCTCGGCGACGGGGTCGCAGGAGAATTGAGCGACCAGGGCGTTGAGGTTGGAGGCCATTCGCGCGAGGTCGCGGGAGGCGGATTGCATCTGTCCGGCTCCCTCATTGGTCTGACCCGCCGCCAACGCCACGGATTGAATGATGCTTGTGATTTCCCTCATTCCCCTGGCCGCCTCGTTCACGTTCCTGATGATCTCGTTGGCCGCGGCGGTTTGCTCCTCGACCGCCCCCGCGATCGTGCTTTGCAACGCGTTGACGTCGCCGATGATATGACCGACGCGATCGATCGCCTGAACGCTCGCGGACGTGTCTCCCTGGATCGCCTGCACCTTGCGGCCGATCTCGTCGGTCGCCTTGGCCGTTTGCTTGGCCAGTTCCTTGACCTCGTTGGCGACGACGGCGAACCCTTTTCCGGTCTCTCCGGCGCGCGCCGCCTCGATCGTCGCGTTCAGCGCCAGCAGGTTGGTTTGCTCGGCGATCGAGGTGATGACCTTGACCACGCTGCCGATCTCGTCGCTGCTGCGGCCAAGCTGCGCGACCGTCGCGTTGGTCGTGCTGGCCAGTCCGACGGCGGAGACCGCGACCCGGGCCGCCTCGCCCGAGTGCCTGGCGATCTCGCGGATCGTCGCCCCCATCTCCTCGACCGCGGCGGTCACTGTCTGCACGTTCGAGTTCACCTGTCCCGAGGCGGTCGAGACCACCCCCGCCAGCGCCGAGGTCTCCTCGGCGTTGCTGGACATCTCCTGGCCGATGGTCGCCAACTCCTCGGACGCCCCGGCCAGCGATTGCGCGTTCTCGCCAATCGAGCGCACCGTGCCGCTCATCAATTCGAGCGCCTTGTTCAGGGACCGCCCCATGTGACCGAATTCGTCGTGGGTATGGGCCTCGAACCGGGCGGTCAGATCGCCGGCCGCCACGGTCTCCAGAACCCGGGTCGTCTCGGCCAGGGGGCGAGTCACCGCGCGGACGATGCGCAACGAGAGCCCCACCACGCTCGCGAGAATCAGCGTGCCCAGGGAACAGACCACCCAAAGCCGGGCATGGACGTAGCGGGAGGTCGCCGCCTCCGTCGCCCTCACCTGCGCCTGGCTCAGCGCGATCACCGTGTCGACCGCCGCGCGTTGTCGCTGATAACAGGGCTCCAGGATCTCGTCGCGAATCTTCCGAGCCGCCGCCTGGTCGCCGGCCAGCACGGCGGGGATGAGCTGCTCATCCCTGGCCGAGAAATAGGCCGTCGCGGCTTCGTAAGCGTCGCTCGTCGCCACCTCTCGCAACCGTCCCGGAGCCAGGCAATCCAGCCAGAACTGACGCCGTTCGTCGTACCGGGCGCGAAGCTCCCGGCTGCGGGCCACCAGGTCCGCGACGTCTCCCTTGCCCGTTTGGGCCACGAGCTGATGCGTGATCAGGTGGCTCTCCACGATGTTCTCCGGCGTCGGCAGGAAATCGGCCACCAGGTCTTTCAACATGACGATCTGGTCATAGACCGGTCCGTTCACTTTCACACGTTCGAATCCCCAGTAGACGAACGTCCCAAAGCTGAGGAAACCGGTGACGAAAAGGCCGACCAGCAGCATCAGTTTTTCCCGAATCGTCGGGCCGCGACGTTCGGTCCGGGTCGATGATTCCATCACTTCGTGGACTCCCAGGGCGATCGCCCGTCAACTCGACTCGGGTCGTCGATGGCCATGCCCGTTGAGTGAAAGGGGGATTCCCCCAGGGGTGGAGCGCCCAGAACCGCGTCGGGATCGAGCACCAGCAGCAATTCCCCGTCGCGGGGGACCACCCCCCGCAGGAGCGATCGAAACGCGGCCGGGGTGTTCGAAGGCACCGGCTCAAACCCGCCGGAGACGCGCTCCACCTCGCCCATGTCGTCGACCAAAAAGCTCGCCATTCCCCAGTCGGACCGAATCACCACGTTGATCGCGGCCGGGGTCGCCGCGGGTAGCCCCAGGAGCCGCCCCAGGTCGATCGCGGTGACGATCTGACCGCGGAGGTTGATCAGCCCCTTGACCGACTCCGGGGCCCGCGGCACCCGGGTCATCGGCTGGGGACGAAGAACCTCGCGGACGCGCAGAGCATCCACGCCCAGTCGAAACCCTCCGACAGAAAACGTGCAGAGGTGTTCGATCGAATTCGTCAACGGTCACGGTCCTTCCTTGAAAGGGGCGCGAACGGCCGTCTCGAAGGCGAGGTCCTTCAAGAGCGAGGGAAGATCGATCAGGTCGGTCACCCTGCCGCCGATCACCGTCGACCCGACCCGCCCCGGTCCGTCCGACTCGCGAAGAACCTCGGCGACGTCCTCGACGACGTCGAAGATCTCCTCGACGACGATCCCCACCGCGCCCCGGTCTCTCGGATGAACGATCACCCGCAAAGAGCCGTCCGGGTTCGTCGGCGTCGCGGCGCGGCCTGGCAGGCGCACCAGCGGCAGAATCGAGTCGCGGTACTGCACGACCTCCTGGCCGTTGGCGAACTCGACCGAGTCCGCCGGGATCTTTTCCAGACGGACGACCTGTTCCAGCGGCACGGCGATTCGTTCGGTCGTTCCCACCCCGCCGACCAGGAAGAGCCGGGAGTCCGACGCGCGCGGGGCGGGGGCGGGGGCCTCCGCCGGCACTGGCGCGATCCGCGATTCCCTGGCCAGTCCCGCGACGTCCAGAATCAAGGCCACCCGACCATTCCCCAGGATCGCCGCGCCGGAGTAATACGGCAGGCCGTTGAGCGGCTTGCCGATCGGCTTGACCACGATCTCCTGGCTGTCGTGGACCTCTCCGACGATCAGCCCGAACCGATGACCGTCGGCCTGGACGATCACGACGCGCGGCGCGTTCCTGGACTGGGGTCGTTCCGTGGTTGCCTCTGGCTCTGGCTCGCCCCCGATTCCCAGAAGCGGATCAAGGTCCACCAGGGGCAGGAGGTTCCCGCGAAGCCGGTACACCGGGGTCTCTCGGATCCAGTCGACCGCCTCGCGTCTCAGCCGAACGACCTCCCTGAGATTGGCCTGGGGGATCGCGAAGAGGTCATCGCCGGTCGAGACGATCAGGGCCGGAATGATCGCCAGCGTCAGCGGGATCCTCAACCGGATCGTCGTTCCCTGGCCACGAGCGCTCACGATCTCAAGTGTGCCGCCGATGGCCTCGACGTTCGTCTTGACCACGTCCATGCCGACGCCGCGGCCCGAGATCGGAGTGACCTGATCGGCCGTCGAGAACCCTGGCAGAAAAATTAGCTGATGGATCTCGGCCTCGCTCATCCGGGCGACTTGCTCGGGACTGACCAACCCGCGTTCGACGGCCCTCCTGGCGACTTTCGAGGCGTCGATCCCCGCGCCGTCGTCGGCGACCTCCAGCACCACCTGGCCGTTTCTGTGAGTCGCGCTGAGCCGAAGCGTTCCGGCCCTTGGCTTGCCGGACTCGACGCGGAGGGCGGGGGGCTCGACGCCGTGGTCCACGGCGTTTCGGATCAGGTGGGTCAACGGATCTTTGATCGCCTCGATGATCGAACGGTCCAGCTCGACGTCCTGCCCGGACGTTCTCAGGCGGACTTGCTTGCCACAGGCCGTCGAGAGGTCTCGGACGATCCTGGGGAGTTTTCCCCAAACGTTGCCGATCGGCTGCATTCGGGCCTTCATGATCCCTTCTTGCAACTCGGTCGTGATCAGGTTCAAGCGCTGGGCGATCCCTTGGGGCACGGTGGCGTTTCGCTGGAGGATCTGGTTGCGGGTCAGCACCAATTCACCGACCAGATTCATCAACCCGTCAAGCAACGCCACGTCCACGCGGACGTGGTTCCCCAGACCTCCCGACGCGCCCGTCCCCTGATCGAGCGGCTCAGGCTCGGGGACGACCTGGGTCGGAGACTCCGCCGGGCTCGAAGGCGAGGGCCTCTCACGCAGACGCTCCATCGTGGCGATCAACTCGGAGTGGTCGTCGCTTCCTTCGCCGTGGCCGGCCGCCACCGATCCGAGGATCGACCGTAGCGTCGCGGTGAGACGGAGCAGGGTCTCGGCGGCCTCTGGCGACCAGGTCAGCCGGTCGTCTCGAAGCTCGCTAAGCAGGTTTTCGGCGGCGTGCGTGATCCGGTCGAGGGTCGTCAGCGCGAA
>JBFWRA010000098.1:0-8530 GCA_050249155.1 Isosphaeraceae bacterium
GCCAGGGAAAGGCCCCGTCACTGCCGAGGTTTTCCGACCTGCGCGGCGTCAAGGGCGCGATCATCTCCGCGGTCGACCTCGTGCGCGGAGTGGGCGTTCTCGCGGGCTGGAGCCGGATCGACGTTCCCGGGGCGACCGGCTATCTCGACACCGACTACGCCGCGAAAGGACGATACGGGGTCGAGGCGCTCCAGTCCCACGACCTGGTCTGCGTCCATATCGAGGCCCCCGACGAAGCCAGCCATGAGGGCCGAGCCGACGCGAAGGTCGAAGCCCTGGAGCGCATCGACCAGGACGTCGTCGGTCCGCTTCGCCGCGCCCTGGAATCCTTCGGGGATTGGAGGATGCTCGTCTCGCCCGACCACGCGACCTTGCTGCGAACCCGCGCGCACGACCGCGACTGGGTCTGCTGGACCATGGCCGGCAGCGGCCTGGCTCCCTCCGGCTCGACCTACGACGAGCCCGCCGCCCGCGAGGGAGGAGGCCCCGTCTTCGAGGATGGGTATCGTTTGATCGACATGTTTCTTAATAAATAAATCACTCCTCGTCCCTTGGTGGTGACGACTCATTTCCGGAGCGCCCGACGTGCCTCTCCTGGTTCAGAAGTTCGGCGGCACCAGCGTCGCCGATTCCAATAAGATCCTGGCCGCCGCCCGACGAGCGATCAACGCGCACAACCAGGGCAAGCGGGTGCTCGTGGTCGTTTCCGCCCGCGGACACACCACCGACGAGTTGATCGCGCTGGCCAAGGAGATCACGCCGAAGCCCCCGACGCGCGAGATGGACATGCTTCTCTCGACGGGCGAGCAGGTGAGCGTGGCCTTGATGGCGATGGCGATCCAGGAGCTGGGAGTTCCCGCGATCAGCTTCACCGGAGCGCAAGTCGGCCTGGTGACCGACAGCTTCCATACCAAGGCGCGCATCAGGAACATCTCGACGGAGCGCATGGTTCAGGCCCTTGATAGCGGCAAGATCGTCATCGTGGCCGGTTTTCAGGGGATCGACGAGAACTACAACATCACGACGCTCGGCCGAGGAGGCTCGGATACCACCGCCGTCGCCCTGGCCGCGGTGCTGGGAGCCGAGTGCGAGATCTACACCGACGTCGACGGCGTGTACACCACCGACCCCCGGGTCGTCGCCGAGGCGCGCAAGATCGATCGAATCAGTTATGACGAGATGCTCGAACTGGCGAGCCTTGGCGCGGGGGTGATGCACTCGCGGTCGATCGAGTTCGCCAAGAAGTACGGCGTGCCGATTCACGTCCGTAGCTCGTTCACCGACACCCCAGGCACCTGGATCGTGGCCGAGGGGGACTCGCGGCGACTCGGTTTGCTCGTCACCGGCGCGGCGCTGGCCAGGGACGAGGCGCGGATCACGATCCTCGGCGTGCCGGACCGTCCCGGCGTGGTCCACAAGATCTTCGCCACGATCGCCTCGGCGCACGTCGTGGTCGACATGATCGTCCAGAACGTCGCCAGCGAGGGACGAACCGAGGTCAGCTTCACCGTCGCCACCGGAGACCTCGCCGAGACCCTGCGCGCGGCGGAGGCCGCCGCCCAGGCCGTCGGCGCGGAGGGGGTGACCCATGACGCCGAGGTCGCGAAAGTCTCGGTCGTCGGGCTGGGCATGCGAACCCACACCGGCGTCGCCACCGTGATGTTCGACGCCCTGGCCGACGCCGGCGTGAATATCGACATGATCACAACCAGTGAGATCAAGATCAGCGTGCTGGTGAAACGGGCCTCCGCGGCCCGGGCGCTTCGAGCGGTTCACCAGGCGTTCCTGCTGGATCAACCCGCCGCCACCACGTTCCCGCCGTTCGAGCTGGAGAAATCCGTGACGCGGACGCTCCGGAAGCCGGCGGACCCCCTCAACGGAAACGCCTCGGCCCCGACTCGGGGAATGGAGGAACTGGTGATCTCGGGCGTGGAACTGGACGCCGGCCAGGCCCGAGTCACCTTGACCGACTTGCCCGATCGCCCCGGCGTCGCGGCGCATGTCTTCCGAACCATCGCCGAGGCGGGCGTTTTCGTGGATATGATCGTCCAGAACGTCGGGCATGACGGCAAGACGATGCTCTCGTTCACCGTGCCCAGGGCCGCCGCCACACGCGCCGAGGAGGCTGGCAAAGCCCTCGGCGCGGGGGGGGTGATCCTGGAGCCGAGCCTGGCCAAGCTCTCCGTGCTGGGCGTTGGCATGCGGACCCACACCGGCGTGGCCACCCGCATGTTCGGCGCGCTGGCCGAGCGAGGGATCAACATCACCCTCATCAACACGAGCGAGGTTCGCATCAACGTCGCCACCGACGTGGATCGCGGCGAGGAAGCCCTGGCCTGTCTCCGCGAAGCGTTCGACTCGCCGGGCGCGTCCTCAGGCTCATGAACGGCATCAAAAACGCTGACTTTGACTTGATTTTTCACTTGACCCGCTTCCGCTCCTCGATCACACTCATGATACGCCCCTGGGTGGCCCTGGCCTCGGCCGTCATCCAAGCCGGGCGGTTCCCCCCCGTCATGAGAGAACGCGGAAGCACGTATGAGGACACTAAGGCTAGTTATTTTAGGCTCGCTGACAGTCGGTCTCACCCCAGCGGCGGCGTTGGCTGGGTTCTCCCAGATCGTCGTCTTCGGTGACAGCACCATCGACACCGGAAACGTCTTCGCCGCGAGCGGGTCGCCGGCCGCCCCGTATTTCAACGGCCGGTATTCCAACGGACCAGTCTGGGTCGAGGTGCTCGCGGGCCGCCTCGGACTGGCGGCGCCGGCACCCTCGCTCGCCGGCGGATCGAATCACGCCTGGGGTGGCGCCCAGACCGGAACGGGGACGTCCACGATGGGAACGCCCAACCTCGGGACGCAGGTCGCGGGGTTCCTCGCCTCGCAGTCGCTGACCGCCACCCAACTGGTGGTCATCAACGCCGGCGGCAACGACTTCCTCCTTGGCGGCGAAACGAACCCACTGGTCCCCGTCGGCAACATCGCCAACGCCATCACCGCGCTGGCGGCGTCGGGGGGGCGAAGCTTTCTCGTCTCCAACCTTCCCCAGCTCGGTCGAATTCCGGCGACCGCCGGGCTTCCTCTGGCCCAGCGCGACGCCCTGGACACGCTGTCGCTCACGTTCAACAACCTGCTCGCCGGCCGGGTGGCCCAGCTCAAAGTCAGCCTCGGCGTGGACGTCGCCCTTCTCGACTTCGAAGGCCTGATCCAGAGCGTCCGGGCGAACCCCGCGACGTTCGGCTTCACCAACACGACGAATTCCGCCCTGGCCAACGGGGTGGTCTCAGGTCAGGGTTACCTCTGGTGGGACACGGTGCACGTGACCGCGGCTGGCCATCAGATCATCGGCAACCAGGCGTATACACTGGTTCCCGAGCCGTCGTCATGGGCGCTTCTGGCGACCGCCGGAGTCATCCTGCCGCTCGCGACGCTCTGGGGCTCACGGAGCCGATCGATCCGTTCCGCGGCCTGACCCGCCGGGCGCGATGACGATCACCGGGGAGGCCGACACGCTCGTCGGCCTCCCCGCCTCGAACGGCGTCAGATCCGCAGGAAGATTCGACGACGATACATCCAGAAGAGCACCAGCCACATCACCAGGAGGATCGCACCTCCTTCCAGCAGTGGCTCATGCCCCTCGCCCATCACTTTGAACACGTCCTTGCCGAAGTGTGTGTACAGGTTCTCCTTGATGAATCCCTCGACCGTCCAGCTCATGACGTAGGCGGCGATCGAGTTCATTCCGATCACGATCAGGGGGAACGCCAGGGGGCGGAGCCTCGCGAGATCGACAAGGACGTACCAGCCCGCCAGCATCAGGAAGCAGATGCCTCCGCTGAAGAGGGTCCAGCTTGGCGTCCAGATCCGCTTGACCACCGGGCAGAGGCCCAGTTCCCCCAGACCCCAGCCCAATCCCAGGGCGACCAGTCCATACAGGGACAGCAGGCCGACCTTGTTCGCCGCCCCGCGCTCCTGGTCGCGCAGAACGCCACCGGCGATCAATCCCAGGATCATCGTCGCCAGGGTTGGAATGAAGCTCAGGGTGGCGTAACCGCCGCCGTTGAACGCGAACGGCTTTTCCCTGGGAAAGAGGTTCAGAAACCAACGATCGAACGCCCAGGCGAGATTCGCGTTCTTGTTCCAGTGCGCGGCCAGGCCGCTGGCCTGGTGCGGCCAGTCGGCGGGAACCCCGGTTTGCGAGGGGTCGAGCCCCGAGTCCGGAGTGTACAGGACGAACGCCCCCCAGTACCCGACCAGGATCACCACCAGGGCGATCCACTGATCACGTCGTGGCCTGAGTCCGATCAGGTACAGGAACCCGTAGCCCAGACCGATCTGGGTCAAGGTGTCCTCGAACGTGTAATACGTTCGCGGCTTTCCCATCGACCGCAAGAAGATCCCGAGCGCGGCCAGCGCGAAGGCCCTCCAAAACGCGTGCGCCGAGAGCCGGAACCACGACTGCCCTCGCGCGAGCCTCGACGCGATGGAGAAGGGCAAGGCCACTCCGACCAGAAATGAGAACGACGGCTGGATCATGTCGTGAAGCGTGCAGCCGACCCACTCCACATGCTCCTGGTGATGGGCCAGGAACCCCCAGAAATCAACCTCTGGAAAGGCCCTGGCGACCCTCGACAGATGGAGGACCTCGGCCATCATCAAGAACATCACGAGGCCCCGGTACGCGTCGACCGAGGCGAGCCGAGCGGTCGGCGGCGGTGGAGGCGACGACGAGGGCTTGGGGGCGTTCTCTGTCATGAGTTAGGTCGTCCAGTGGGTGTCGCGAGGTCGTGGGCTCGTCGCGGCCCATCTTAGTTCAACCGACGCCCCACCGCACGAGTGTATCGCCAAGACCTCGCGAACGCGGGACAGACCACGTCCCGTGGCCTATCGTTGGAGCGAACGAAGCGAGGCGAGAGGCGGAAGTGGCATGGACCTGACGACTCGAACGCGACAGAGCGCGACGTGCCTGTGGGGCTCGACGGACTTCCACGACGCGATTCAAGCGTACCGGGAGATCCTCGTCGACTCGCCAGAAACGACCTGGGTGGACCTCGGCCCGACCGCGGAGGTGGGTGGCTACCGACTGATCCGTCCACTCGGCGGTGGGAGCCAGGCCGAGGTCTGGGAGGCGCGTCCCCTCGTCGGAAACCCCCAACCCGTCGCACTGCGGATCTTGAGGGCCGACCTGGCGGGGTCTTCCGCGGCGCGGTCGGCGTTTCTGCGATCGGCCGAGTTGACCCGTCGGTTCCGAGAACGGTCCCAGTTGCCCACGATCGAGGCCGGCGAGGCTCGTGGAGTCGCTTACCAGTCGCTCCCGCTGGTCCGAGGCGCGAGCCTCGCCGACGCCATCGCCTCGCAACGTGACGGTCTGGTTGTCAACGCCGACGACCAGGAGGGCGCATGGTGGCTGGGACGGAATCCTGAGGACTACCGCCGGATGATCGCCTCGGCGCTGGTGGGAGTGGCCAGGAGCCTGGCCGAGGCTCACGATCAGGGTGTGGTCCATCGCGACGTGAAGCCCTCGAATATCCTTCTCGACCGCGATCAACCTGGTCTCGCCTTCCTCGCCGACTTCGGCCTGGGCACCCGGCTAGGTCAAGGCGAAGTCAAGCCTGTTTCCTCGGGAACGCTGATGTACATGGCCCCGGAACGCCTTCTCGGACTCCCTTGCGACGACGTTCGCTGCGACGTCTTCGCCCTGGGAATGACCCTCTACGAGGCCCTCACGCTCCACCATCCTCGCGAGACTCCCGTGCGGATGCATCGATCGGCCTTGCCGACGCACCTGGCGAGGTCGCGACCCGCTCCTCCTCGCGCGTCATGCCCTCGACTTTCAAAAAAGATCGAGGCTGTCATCCTTCGAGCCATCGCTCCGGAGCCCTCCGATCGTTATCGTGGGGCGAGCGAGTTGGCGGACGACTTGCGAACGGCGAGCCAATCGCTCTGAGACGAGCCCGCGACCCTCGCGGAACCCACCATGGCGGGAGATCAGCCGTTCCTGGAGCGGCCCGTCGCCCAGGTGCCCCGAGTGGTGATTGACACCAACGTCCTGGTGGCCGCGGCGTACAAGCCAGAATCGGCCAGCGCGCGGGTCGTCTCGGCCTGTCTCTCCGGCCGACTCCAGGCGGTCGTCAGCCTAGACCTCGTTCGCGAGTATCGTCACATCCTGTCGAAGGCGGTCGCGAACCGGCCCTGGCATCCGACGCTCGACCAACTGCTGGCGTCGGCGATTCGGATCGATCCGGACCAAACGCCCGCGGTCGTCTCGGCGGACCCTTCCGACGACATGCTCTTCGCCGCGGCGCGGGCCGGTGCCGCCGAAGTCATCGTCACCAACGACCGGCCCGTGCTTCAGGTGAGGCTCCATCAAGGCGTGAGAGTCGTTCGACCTCCGGCCTGCCTCGAGGAGCTGTTGGGAGAGACGTCCGTTTAACCTGGAACGAGTTCGCCACGACGCGCTCTGCCCGGATCACTTGGTTTGTGTTAAGTTCCCATTCGCGAGAGGACGTCCGCCGCCCGGAGGGCCCGCGATGACCGCGAGGTTGAGGAACGTCTTGCTCCTGGCGGAACGGCCCGGCGTCGACGACGACGGCCGATCGATCAGTCTGTTCCTCGATCGCCTGGAATCGCAGGGGCTCGCGACTCAGGTCCTGTGCTTTGAGGCTGGGGGTGACGCCGAGGACGACACGCGCGTCGTGCCCTGCCCCGGGCTCGAAAGTCGCTGGCGGCAATCCCTGGCCGTGCGAGGGCTCCGGCTCGGTGAGCGCATCGTTCGACCCGACCTGGTCCACGCCCTTCAGGTGACCATGAGCGAGGCCGCCCTGGCAATCGCCGAGCACTGGCGCGTGCCCTACGTGTTGACCGTTGACGAGTTCTTGCGCCCCGGGGAGCGGCTTCGATTAAGTCAGCGCTGGTGCCGGAAGCTCGTGGCGATCTCGCGCGGGGTGGCCCTCGAACTGCGAGAGGAACTCGGCATCCCCGCCACGCTCGTCGACGAGATTCACGCCGGCATCGACCCACCCCAGGACGATCCCCAGAGACCCTCCTCAAGGCAGGTGCCGGTCGTCGGGACCGCCGGGCCCCTCGTCACGACCTCCGGGTTCGGGACCTTTCTCAACGCCGCCAAGCGCGTCTTCGAGGCGGGGGTGGACGCCGAGTTCGTGATCGCCGGACAGGGCGAGGACGAGGTCGACCTCCGTCGCAAGGCCGACCGGCTCAAGATCGCCGATCGGGTGACGTTCGCGAGCATCCCCGTGCTCGGGCCGCGCTTCTGGAGCGTGCTGGACGTCTACTGTCAGCCCTCGCTCACACCGACCGTCGGCCGACCGCTCGCGACGGCCCAGGCGTTCGGAGTGCCCTCGGTGGCGTCCGATATCGAGGGACTGAGAACCCTCGTCGAGCAGGGAGTCAGCGGGGTCCGCGTTCCCCCCGGAGATTCCGGAGCGCTGGCCGCCGCGTTGCTGGAACTTCTCGCCGATCCCTCGAAGGCCGACGCCCTGGGAAAAGCGGGGCGGGCCCTGATCGTCCGCGAGTACGTTCCCGAGGTCGAGGCCCGCCGTCTCGCGGCGCTTTACGACGAGGCGCTGACGGTCCTGGCACCGTAGGAGGTTACGGCCCGCTCGCCGGGCGTCGCCTCGCGCAGACGTTTCTCATAAAGATTCGCCCACGCCAGAAAATCGTAAAACGAGAGCAAGCCGCAGAAGACCAGGCCGGGCATCCCATCCAGAAACCCAAGCCGGACCACATAGGCATAAAGGAACCGGGCCGCCGGACGCATTGGCAATCGCAGATAGATTTTTTTCAGGAGCCGTTTGAATCGCTTGCCAGGCCCGATCGAGGCGGGGATCGGTTCGCGAAGGAACCGCTCGTACATCTCCGCCTCCCAGATCGCGTAACGGTTGTGTTTCTCCACCCAAACGGCGACGGTCGGATAGGCGTGGTGGTCCAGCTCATGGCGAAGCCGCAGGGCGGTTCCGCGAAGCTCGACGTGTTCGTGAGCCTCGACGTCACCCGTCGGCGCGCCGGGGGTCACGGGCATCCGCTCGTAGCGTCCCAGGCGATGCTTGAACAATCGCAAATTCCAGGCTTCCGCATACCCGCAATGCCTGATTCTTCGGCCAAGAAAATAATACTTCATATTAAGATAAAATCCATCCGCCTCGTCGACGGACGTCCTTCGGACGATCTCCTCGGCCAGTTCGGGAACGACGACCTCGTCGGCGTCCACGATCAAGACCCACTCGTTGCGAAACGGCAAGGTATCGAGCGCCCAGTTCTTTTTCTTGGGATAGCTTCCGTTGAATTGAAACTGAACGACCCGGGCCCCATGGCTTTCGGCGACCGTCACGGTCGTGTCGGTACTGCCACTGTCCACGACGAAGACCTCGTCGGCCCAGGCCAAAGCCGGCAGGCAACGGCGAAGGTTCTCCGCCTCGTTCTTGACAGGAACGATCACGCTGATCGGGGCCTTTCCCAAGCGGGCGAAGTCGGTCATTTGATGCTCCTGGGCGACAGGGTCAAAGGGTCTCGGG
>JBFWRA010000099.1:0-8522 GCA_050249155.1 Isosphaeraceae bacterium
CCTCCGCGCGCGTGTCGTACATCGCGAAGATCCGGTCCAACTGCGTGATCCGGAAGACGTGCCGCATGTCGGAGTGAAGGTCGCAGAACTTCAAGGACTTCCGCACACGTTGCGCATGACTGACCAGCTTCACCAACTTCCCCAGCGCGGCGCTGGAGACCTGCTGGATTCCCGCGAAATCGAGCAGGAGGTTCCCGACCCAACCATCCAGCACCGCGTGATCCAGGAGGTCCAGCAGTTCCATCACGGCGACCCGGTTATCGATCAGATTGACGATCGTCACCTCACCGACGGACTCGGAACTGAACCAGAGCAAGTGGCCACAGGCGGGACACGGGGCCTCCGTCCTGGACGACGCGGAGTCGACGGCCGTCCCACAAACGGGGCAGCGTTCCGGTTGATGGTTTGGAGGGGAGAATCCCACGATGGCGGCCGCTTTGTCAGGACTAACGGATCGTCAGGAATTCGTTCGCATTGAACAGCACCCAGGCCAGGCTTTCCAGACCCTCGCGATGGACCAGCTCCGTCGCTCGCTCCACCTCCGTGGCATCGGGGGCTCTTCCCAGAACCAGCGCGAAGGCTCGGGCGATTTGTCGGGAGGGGTCGTGGCCCGACTCGCGAACCGCCCTGGCCGCGAGCTCTCTGGCCATCCGAAGCGCGAACGGGTCGTTCATCAGACTGAGGGCCTGAAGGGGCGTCGTAGTCACCGATCGCCGCGGGGTTTTCACCGAGGGATCGGGGCAATCCAGGGATTCCAGGAGTGGGCTCCGCGCCGAGTTCACATGAATCCGATAGATCGTCCGGCGGTCGAACTCCGGGCCCGAGGGATTGGGGATCATCTCATAGAAGTTGGAATTGAACGTCTTGATCACGAAGGGACGGTAACCGGGCCCCCCCATCTTCCGGTGGAGCGTTCCCGAGGCGGCGAGCATCGCGTCCCGCACCTCCTCCCCTTCCAGACGACGCGGAGGGTATCGCCAGAGCAGGCGCGACTCGCCGTCGACGGCCCCCGCCTTCGGGTCGAACCGCGACGATTGGCGGTAGGTGCTCGACAGAACGAACCGCCTGTGCATGGGATTGAGCCGCCAGCCGCCCTCTCGGAAGTCGATCGCCAGGCGGTCGAGCAACTCAGGATGACTGGGCGCTTCGCCGTTGGCGCCGAAGTCGCTCGGCGAGCCGACCAGTCCGCTCCCAAAGTGATAATGCCAGAGCCGATTGACCGCCACCCGCGGGGGCAGTGGGTTTTCGGGGTGGGTGAGCCAGTCGGCCAGGGCCCTTCGGCGATCGGCCTCGGGCGCGTCGGCGGGAAGGCCAAAATCGGACGAGGGGCCGGGAACGGCCGAGATTCCTCCCGCCGAGACGACCTCGCCAGGGTTCGCCACGTCTCCTCGCCCGAGGATCTGGGTCGGCGGCGGCGGCGATGGATTCGCGGCGTAGGCCATCGGTTGAGGCTCCATCCTGGGGCCGGGCAAGGGGCGGTTGCCGTGGCGCACTCCTTCCAGCGCCGCCTTCATCCGATAGTAGTCGCGCTGAGGGATCGGGTCGAACTTGTGGTCGTGGCATCGGGCGCAGTTGACCGTCAGGCCGAGGAACGTCTGGCTCACCGCCGAGACCATGTCCTCCAGCTCCTCCTCGCGCAACCTCGCCTTCATCACGACGCTCTTCTGACCTAGACTCCCCGCCTCGTCCCAGGGGCCCGCCACGAGGAACCCGGTCGCCGAGACCGCGTCGGGGGAGTCGGGACGCAACACGTCCCCGGCGACTTGCTCGGCCACGAAGGTGGTGTAGGGGACGTCGGCGTTGAGGCTGCCGATCACGTAATCCCGATAGGGCCAGGAATGGTCGCGCAGGCGGTCGTATTCGAACCCGTGACTCTCGGCGAACCGGGCGAGGTCCAGCCAGTGCCTTCCCCAACGCTCCCCGAACGCGGGCGAGGCGAGCAATCGATCGACGAGCCTCTCGTAGGCGTCGGGCCGGTCGTCGCGGATGAACGCCTCGACCTCGTCCGGCGAGGGAGGCAGCCCGGTCAGATCGAACGTGACTCGACGAACGTAGGCGGCCCGGTCGGCCTCCGGGGCGGGAGACAAGCCTTCCGCCTCCATTCTGGCGAGGATGAACGTGTCGATCGGGTCACGCGCCCATCCCTGGCGTTTCAAGGCGGGGGTGGCGGGGTCGGTCAGGGGCCGCAGGGACCAGAGCGCACCCCCTGGCGTCTGGCCCACGTTCGCGACGGCCGTTTCCGCCTCGGAACGCGTGACGGGGCCCTCCCAGACCGCGCCGGCCTGAATCCAGGCGCGGAGCGCGTCCACCTCCTCGTTCGTCAGGGGCTTGCCGGGTTTGGGGGGCATCTTGCCCGCCGCCGCCCGCTTGAAAAGGAGACTGGCCGAGGGGTCGCCCGGCACGAGGCCTGGCCCGGAGTCGCCGCCCTGGAGGGCGGATTCACGACGGGTCAGGTCGAGCCCCCCCGCCGATTCGTCCCCGCTTGGGCCCAGACCATGACACGAGGCGCAGCGTGCGAGAACCGATCGGGCGCGATCGGCGGCCCTGGCGGCGCTCCCCCCCGTCTCGAAAACCGTCCCCGCGAGGCCCAGGAGTAGACCCAGACGCAAGGCCTTATTTCGCATGGCGTGATTTCCTCAACCGACGTCGGCGTTCCGACGAATCACGACCCAACGAAGACCCTACACGCTCGGCCCGTCGAAGGGAACGCCCCAGCGGGTCGGTCTTCCTCCGAGGTTCGAAACGCGAGACCGGCCAGGGGGAGCGCCCCTGGCCGGTCCGGCTGGTCGATACCGATCGCGCTGGGCTCGCTGATCTCGCGTCGATTACTTCTTGAGGCCCAGCTTCGCCAGAATGGCCTTGGGGTCGGCTTCGACCTCCTTGGTGCAGCTCTTGCAGCAGACGAAGACGGTTTGACCCTCGGCCATCACCTTGACGGGCGCGCCCATATCCCCCAGCGTCTCCTCGCTGACGGGGCAAATGGCCTGCTTCAGAGCGATGGCCTGATCGGCTTCCGGCAAGGTCTTGATCTCGGCGAGTTGCTCCTCGCTGAACTTGACCGTGGACGCGCCCTTGGGGGCTTCCAACGCGGGGGCTTCCGCCTTCGGGGCCTCGGCCTTGGGCTCCTCGGCCTTGGGGGCTTCGGCCTTGGGTTCCTCGGCCTTGGGGGCTTCGGCCTTGGGCTCCTCGGCGGGAGTGGTGGCGGGCGGGGCTTCCTTATCCAGCGGGGTGACCGGGGCGGGGGGATTGTTCATCTCCGGCCCTGGGCTGACCTCGACGGATCCTTCCTCAGTCGAACAGCCCACGGTGAACGCGGCCAGGGGGAACGCGAGGGCCAGGGCCCACCACGACTTGCGAAGCGTCGTCATCGGTGTGTGTCTCTCTGGGGTGTCGGGTCGTTGGCAACGGTTCCCAATCTCGCGTGGATTGATCCGCGAGTCGGGGTTTTCACGTCGCATTGTAATGGCTCGCCCCGCCCCCGCCAAGCGCTTTTCGCGTAAACCCCAACGGCCAAGGGAGATTCGGCCCGAGTCCCGGAGTGGTCCAGCGAATCAGGGATGATCGGGGTCGTCGAGATCGGGGGCCGCGATCGGCACGCCCTTGTAGAATCGGCGGTTTTCCATCGCGAAAACCTTGTCGGTGAACGGCTCGTCGGTCGTGGAACGGAGTCGAACCCGGGCCGCGATGTTCATCTTCGCGTCAAGGTCGTCGATGAACGAGACGAGAAGAGCCTCGACGGTCTGTGGAACCACGGGCGCTCCGTAGTCCCGTCGTCCGTGGTGGGAGAGGATCGCGTGTTCCAGCAGCAGCAAGGTCTCCCTGGGAAACCCTTCGATCCTCAGGGCGGTCTCTCGGACGAGGTCTCGACCCATCAGGACGTGCCCGATCAAGCAACCTTCCTTGGTATACCGCGCCTCGACCGGGTGGTACTCCAGTTCTCGGAGCTTACCGATATCATGCAGGATCGAGGCGGCCACGACCACGCTTCGGTTCAAGGGCGGATCGAGCCGGAAGTAATACTTCGCGTAGTGTTTCGAGAGATAGACCGCCAGTCGGGTCATGCTCCAGACGTGTTCGAGCAGGCCGCCGGTGTAACTATGGTGGAAATTCCGCGCCGCGGGCATCTTTTTGAAGAGTTCGGCGTTCTCGGTCAGGATCTCGTCGACGAGCCGGCTGACGTAGGGGTCGTCGATTTCCTTGTCGATCAAGGAGCGAACCGTATTGAACAGGACGTCGGGGTCTTGCTCGGAGGTTTCGACGAGGTCGAAGAAGTGGTAGCCGTCGGCCTCGTCGAGTTCCTCCGTGGCGGGGCGGGCGGCCAGGACGTCGAGCTGCATCCCCCAGCGAACTTGATGATTGCCCCTGACGTGGAGCCGGTAGGCGGTTCCCTCGGTCCAGGCCTCGGCCTCCTCGCGCATGGCGTTGCCGGACCAGAACGGGGCCACGATGACGACGCGCTTGTCTCGGAAGTGGCACTTCACGTAAGGCTTGTCGTTGCGGTCGGTTCCGGCTTCTTTCTTGACCAGGGCGGCGAAGCAGATCGCTTCCTGGCCGTGTTCGAGGTCCGAGAGCCGCACGACCGTCGGCGACGTCAATTGCGTGTCGGTGGCCATTCCGCGCCGCCCTCTCTCGCGATTGTCCGGGAGCTGCCTGATCCATCATAACGACGGGTCAAGTTTACCCGATACCCGGGCGTCCGACGCGCATTCTCGGGACCTCCCCCGCGTTTGGAGCCGATCGCGATCAGTCTTCGAGCGGAGGTTGGCGCTTGGGTCCGGTCCGTCGGACCGGGGGGGATGGGACGACGCGCCTCGGTCAATAGGAGTCGGAACTGACGACCTCGCCGCCGCTGATCGAGTTCACTTGCACCCAGACGTTGGCGTTGACGGTGTTCTTGACGAACCGGACCGAGCCGTCGCCGAAGAGAACGTTGATCCCACCGGGATGTCGGCTTCTGGCCCCCGCGAAGGCCCGACGGTCGCCGATTCCTCCCACGCAGGGAAGGCCCTGGATCGGCTCACTGACGCAGAAAATGACCTGGTTGAGGGCGTCTCCCTGGTTCGAGACGTTGTACAGGTCCTTGGGGGTATTGGGAGGGAATCGGCTCATGTAGTGGCTGCCCCCCGCCACGCTTTGCCAGATCACACCCCGGATGTCGTACTGGGCCCCTTGAAGCACTTCCGCCATGAAGGCCGAGTTGCTCAGGCCGTCGGTCACCTGGTTGAAGGAGACCCGGCCGTCCTGCCCGAAGGCCGACTTGAGATACGGGATCGTCTGGGAACCGATCGTGAGATCGGCCTGGTCCCACTGGGTGTTTCCCCAGGCGACGACGTAGTTTCCCTTGGTGGACCTTGGACCGCTGAGCAAACCGCCGACGTACTGCGGTGTGATCTGAAAGGTCACGTCGCGGTCGCTGGGGCACTGGAAGAGCCCGATCTTCGTCGCGGTGACCGTGCTGTTGGCGAAGAACCCGACCGGCAGGCCGATCAGCGGTCCGCCCACGCCGACGTCGAAGTTGAACGCGTTGGCCAGCGGTTGCTGCTCGAACTGTGGAAGCATCAAAACGAACCAGCTTGTGTCCTGGCAGGCGAAGAAGTTGTATCCACAGCCGCGCAGGCCGTTCTGCCAGATCCGGCCCGGAGGAAGTCCGTTGTTGACGTCGTGGTAATTGTGGATCGCGAGTCCGAGTTGCTTGCAGTTGTTGACGCACTGGGCGCGACGAGCGGCCTCTCGGGCGGCCTGGACCGCCGGGAGGAGCAGGGCGATCAACACGGCGATGATGGCGATGACGACGAGCAATTCGATCAGGGTGAATCCGCGGCGGCTACGGGGCATGAAGTTGAGCCTTGAGGGAGAGGTTCGGTTGGGAGGTCCGTGATGGAGAACCTGTATCAAGATGATGCGGGAACGAGCTGGCGACGCCCGGGCGTGGAATTCATCAAATCTTGAAGTCACTCGTCACGCCTTCGCCAAAAAATAACCCGCCTTTCCTGAAGCGGCAAGGCCGACAGGAGGAGGCGGGCGGATCACTCGAAAGATTGGCGATCGGGATTCAAGCGTGGTCGGGCGGGGAAGGCTCCGCGCGGACCTGGGCGACCTTTCCCCCCCGGAGCAAGGCGATGGCGCGTCGAAGCCGGGCGACCTCCTCGGTCAGCTCGATGATTCTGGCGATCAGGGGGTCGTCGACGTCGAGGTAGGGCGAGCCGGAACGCCGCCAGTCCTCGTCGCGCCGGGGACCGTCGAGACAGGCCACCCGGACCTCGGCCTCGAAGCCGTCGCGGACCACGAACGAGCAGCGTCCACGCCCGGTGTTCACGCCGTCGATCAGGGCGTTGATCAGACGTTCCAGCCCCGCGGTGCTGCCGAAGATCTCGACGGGATCCTCAGGGTATCGCTGGCCGTGAATATGAAGAATCGCTGGGGTCGCGTGGTGATCGGACACGTCTTGGCAACTCCTCGCCCGTGCGAATCGGGGGCCTCGTTTCGGAGATTCAATCGGGATGCCGCCGCCTCCCTGGTAAAGAACGGTCGGTCCGACCCGCCAGGACGCCGATTGTAGCTCGCCTCCTCGACGGGACCGCGGCCCGTGTTGAAAAAGGAACGCGACGTTGATTCCTCCGCGAAACTCGGGGCGAATCGTGCACCCCTTGAGTGTCGACGCGCCTGGTGGTATCACGAACCGATCGTCCTTGAAACGCCAGAGCGGTTTTCCTTTCCGGCGGGGAACCGCTTTCGGCAGCCCGAAAGCGGCGAAACGAAGGAGACGAACCGCATGCGTGACCATCGAAAAGCTCGGGAAGTCGACCGCCGAACGTTCGTCAAGAGCGCGGCGGCGGGCCTGGCCGGGATGACCCTGGGCGGGTCGGGAAACTCGATCGGGGCTCCTCAGTCGGGCAAGATGAAGGTCGCGGCCGTGGTGACGGAATTCACCTACCGCAGCCATGCCCACGTGATTCTGGAGAACTTCCTGGAGCCCTACCTTTTCCGTGGACGGAGGATCGATCCGGGTATGGAGGTCGTCGCGCTTTACGTCGACCAGTTCCCCCGATCCGAAATCGGCCGAGAGATCGCCCAATCCCACGGCGTCCCGATCTACCCAAGCATCGCCAGGGCGCTGTGCCAGGGGGGTGACACGCTGGCCGTGGACGCGGTCCTCTCGATCGCCGAGCACGGACGCTATCCCGTCAACGCCAAGGGCCAGACGGAGTATCCCCGAAAGCGGTTCTTCGACGAGATCGTGGCGGTCTTCGAGGCCAGTGGAAAGGTCGCTCCGGTCTTCAACGATAAGCACCTCTCCTACCGCTGGGACTGGGCCAAGGAGATGGTCGACACCTCGCGACGTCTCAAGTTCCCGCTGATGGCGGGCAGTTCCGTTCCCCTGGCCCATCGCCGCCCCCCCCTCGAATTGCCCAGGGAGGTCGAACTGGTCGGCGCGGTCTCGATCCACGGTGGGGGCGTGGAAGGGTACGACTTCCACGGTTTGGAATTGCTCCAGTCGATGGTCGAGGCTCGAAAGGGGGGAGAAACCGGGGTCTCCTCGGTCCAGTTCCTCACGGGAGAGGCGCTCTGGGAAGCGGCCAGGGCGGGGGTCTGGTCGATCCCACTGGCCGATCTCGCCATGGCCGCGGAGATCGGACCAGGGGCTCCGACTCTTCCCGAATTGGTGAAGACCCCTCCCTTCAGCCGACAGCCTCCCCACGCGATCGTCCTGACCTACAAGGATGGATTCCAGGCCGCCGCGCTTCGGATCGGAAGCTCGGGCACGCGCTGGAACTTCGCGAGTCTGGCGGTGGGAGACGAGTCGCCCCGGGCGTCGGCGTTCTACTCGAAGCTCTGGGACAATCGATGCCTGTTCAAGGCCCTGTCCCACGCCATCCAGGCTCATTTCCGGAATGGCAAGCCCCCCTACCCCGTGGAACGGACACTCTTGACCACCGGGGCCCTCGACGCCGCGATGGACTCCCGGGCCGCCGGCGGCAAGCTCGTCGCCACGCCCCACCTGGAGTTCTCCTACACCCCGGTCGACTTCGAGGCGTACCGCGAAAACGGGGAATCCTGGAAGCTCCTGACGCCCGACACCCCCCAGCCCCGCGGCGTCGACACCAGCGGTCGTCGCCTGGGTGGCTGAGCGGCGTTTCCTTTAAGATCAACGAGAGCCGATCTGATGAAATCACTCACTCCGTTGACGTGCTCGCTGGCCCTGGTCCTGTCAACGCCGTCGAAGGTCGCCCTGGCCGACGCCGAGCGGCCCGCGGCCGTCGCCGTCGACCTCGCCGACTTTCTCGGGGCGCGCGGGGCGTCGGCCGACGATCGGCTGACCGCGGGCGCGATCGCCGTTCAATCCGAAGGGGAACGCCTCGTCGTTCGCTGGACGATCGCGCCAGGGAAGACGGGGAGGCTCGCGCTGGATCTTCGCCCCGGCGCGGCGTTGATCCAGGGCCTTGGGATCGTCGACGGACCTCCGGGAGGCACCCCCTCGACGATCCTCCAGGAGGTCGATCCGGTCACGTTCGTGACCGTCG
>JBFWRA010000100.1:0-8484 GCA_050249155.1 Isosphaeraceae bacterium
TCCCCGAAGCCCTTCGCCCCAGGCTCCGGGAGGCTCGCGACGTCCCCGCCGGGAAACGGTCCTCCGAGCAAAATCAACTCATTCGCGACTATCCAAGGGTGGTCGTCTCGCCAGGCAACGTGAGCCTTTACGACGGCAAGGCGCACGGCGAGATCATGACCGCCTTTGGAAAGAAGATCGCCGAGGCCAAGGTGGGTCGGCCGCCGGAGGACTTCGTCCAGGCTCTGACCGAGACGCCGGGCCACGCGCCGGTGACCCGGCTTTTCGACCGGGGCGACGTCACTCAGCCCCGCCAGGCCGTCGAGCCTGGCGAGTTGGAGGTGCTGGCCGGGGCGACGGGCTCGCCGGAGATTCCCGTCGACGACCCCGAGGTGCCGACGACCGGCCGCAGGCTCGCGTACGCCAGGCATCTGACCAGTGGCCGCCACCCGCTGGTTCCTCGGGTGCTGGTCAACCGGGTCTGGATGCACCATTTCGGCAAGGGGATCGTCGCCTCGCCGGGAGACTTCGGAGCGCTCGGCGAGAAGCCCAGCCACCCCGAGCTTCTCGACTGGCTGGCCGACAGGTTCGTCAAGGGGGGGTGGACTCTCAAGCCGATCCACCGCCTGGTGATGACCTCCGCGGCGTACCGCCAGTCCTCGCGCCGCGATCCGTCGGCCGAGGAGGTCGACCCCGACAACCGATTACTAGCCCGCGCCTCGGTTCGAAGGCTCGAAGCCGAGCCGCTGCGCGACGCCGTGCTCTTCGCCAGTGGCAGGCTCAACACGGCGATGTTCGGGCCGCCGGTGCCGGTTTCGCCGGACGAGAGCGGCCAGGTCATCGTGGGAATCGACAACCGCGACTCGGCCGGGCGTCCCACGGCGCGTCGTGGGAGCCTGGGTGACCAGGAGTTCCGTCGGAGCGTCTACATTCAGGTCCGTCGGACTCTGCCGCTGGCCCTGCTGGAGTCGTTCGACGCCCCCGCGACGTCGCCCAACTGCGAACGGCGGGACGTCTCGACGGTCGCGCCCCAGTCCCTCTTGATGATGAATAACGTCTTTCTCATCAGTGAGTCCGAGGCGTTCGCGGCCAGAGTGGAAAAGGAGGCCGGGGACGACCCCTCGGCCCAAGTGAAACGGGCCTGGCGGCTGGCCCTGGGAATCGAGCCGACCCCGGCTCAGGTCGAGTCGGCCACGAGGTTCCTGGCCAGTCAGCGCGACGACCTGGCGGGCTCCGCCGCGTTGAAAGACGCCGGCGAGGCCGAGCGCCTCGCCCTGTCGAGTTTTTGTCAGGCCCTGCTGAGCTCCAACGCGTTCCTCTACGTGGATTGAACCCCCGAGGGCCTGTCCATGACCGCCGACGACCTCCTGAATTCCACGCGACGGCACTTTCTGGCCAGCCAGGGGATGAGCCTGGGCTCGCTCGCCCTGGCCTGGCTCCTTCACCAGGACCACGCGCGGGGCGCTCCGCCGAAGCCCTCCCTGGAACGACCCCATTACGACCTGAAACCCAAGGCTCCCCCCGCGCCGCCGCGCGCCTCGTCGATGATCGCGCTCTGGATGCAAGGGGGGCCGAGTCATATCGACCTCTTCGATCCCAAGCCCGAGTTGAATCGTCGGCACCTTCAAAACTTCGAAGGCGAGATCAAGTACGACAACGCCGGGCAGGCCAGCGCGAAGCTCTTCGGCAGCCCCTGGAAGTTTCAACGCCACGGTTCGTGCGGGATGGAACTGAGCGAGTTGCTCCCGGGTCTTGGCTCGGTGGCCGACGACGTCACGCTCATTCGATCCATGAAGACGGGCGTGAACAATCATGGCCAGTCGATCTCCGCGCTGAACACGGGGCGGGTGACTCGCTACCGCCCCACGCTCGGCTCGTGGTTGACCTACGCCCTGGGGTCGGAGAGTCAAAACCTTCCGGCGTATTGCGTGCTCACCGACCCGGGCGGCATCCCCGTCCTCGGCGTCGAGACCTGGTCCAGCGGCTGGCTTCCCTCGCTTTATCAAGGGACCGTGATCCGTCCCAAGGAGCCCCGGATCGCCAACCTCGACCCTCCTCCGCGATTTCGAGGCACCCCCCAGCGCCGGCAACTCGACTTCCTCGATCAGATCAACCGCGAGCACATGGAGAGCCACCCCGGCGAGACCGACCTCTCGGCGCGGGTGAGCACCTATGAACTGGCCGCGAGGATGCAGACCTCCGCGAAGGAAGCGCTCGATATCGGATCGGAATCGCCCGCCACGTTGAAGCTTTACGGCATCGACGACCCCGTCACCCGAGAGTACGGCACACGCTGCCTGATCGCCCGGCGCCTGGTCGAGCGTGGCGTGAGGTTCGTCCAGGTCTGCACCGGCAACCAGGACTGGGACCACCACGGCGCGATCACCAAGCGACTTCCCGCGATGTGTCGCAAGGTCGACAAGCCGGGCGCGGCCCTGGTCTTCGACCTGAAACAGCGCGGCCTGCTCGACGAGACCGTGGTCTTCTGGGGAGGGGAGATGGGCAGGCTCCCCGTGGTCCAGAATGAACAGAGCATCGGTCGCGACCACAACACCCACGGCTTTAGCGTCTGGCTGGCCGGCGGAGGCTTCAAAGGCGGATATGTTCACGGAGCGACCGACGAGTTCGGCCACAAGGCCGTTCACGACGTCGTGACGCATACCGACTACCTCGCGACCCTTCTGCACCTGTTCGGACTGGACCACTCCACGCTCACCTTCAACCGCCCCGGAGGCGCGGGCTCCCTGGTGGACGGCCAGCCCGCCCGGGTGGTGAGGGAGCTTCTCAGTTGACGGACCCGCCGCCGGTCGTCACGAACGGCCCGGCGAGCCTGTCGAAAGGGACGAGACGATGTTCGGAGCCCGGCTCTCCGCGTTTCGGAACGGGATGATCGCTCTGATCGTGGCGGCGACGGCGACGGCCGTCACGCCGACTCAGGCCGCCCCGCCCGACTTCGAACGCGAGGTCGCCCCGATCCTGTTGAATCGTTGCCTGGAATGCCACTCCGGAGGTGAACCGGCGGGCGATCTGGATCTCACGACCGAGCCGAGCGCCCTGAAGGGGGGCCAAAGCGGTCCGGTGATCGACCGGGACCGTCCCGACGAGAGCCTCCTGCTTCAACGGGTCGTCGATGGCGAGATGCCCCCCCCGAAGCACGGCAAGTCCCGGGCGTTGCCCGCGGTGGAGAGGGATCGGCTCGCGCGATGGTTGACCTCGGGAAGCCCCTGGCCCGCCGGCCGCGCGCTCGACCCGTTCGAAGTCTCGACCGAAAGCCACGGCGGCCGCGACCTCTGGTCGCTTCAGCCCTTGCGACGGCCCGTCGTTCCGAGTCTCCGCGAATCCGCCAACGTATCCAATTCAATCGACGCGTTCATCCGCGCGCCCCTGGAGGTCAAGGGCTGGACGCCCGCGCCGACCGCCGACCGCCGGACCCTCATCCGACGGGTTCAGTACGACCTGCTGGGGTTCCCTCCGTCGTTCGAGGAGATCGAGGCGTTCGCGAACGATCCGTCGACGGACGCCTACGAACGACTGGTGGACCGGTTGCTCGCCTCCCCCCACTTCGGCGAGCGTTGGGCCAGGCATTGGCTGGACGTCGCCCGTTACGCCGAGACCAGCGGTTACGAACGAGACCAGCCCAAGCCACACGCCTGGAAATATCGCGACTGGGTCGTCCAGGCCATGAACCAGGACATGCCGTTCGACCAGTTCGTGATGGAGCAACTGGCCGGGGACGAACTGCCCGAGCCCTCGGAATCGACGGTGACCGCCACGGGGTTCCTTCGCCTGGGCACCTGGAACGACGAGCCCAACGATCCGAACGAATACAAGTATGAACGTCTTGAGGACGTCGTCCACGCGACCAGCACCGCGTTCCTGGCGATGACCGTGAAGTGCGCCCGGTGTCACGACCACAAGTTCGACCCGATTCGTCAGACCGACTATTACCGGATGGCCGCCGTCTTCTGGGCGGGGCCGATCGAGCCGGGTCCCCGCGAACTCCTGGGAGGCCCGACCCGGGAACTCCTGGGTTACGACGTGCTGGGCTGGACCGACCTCGGCCCTCGGCCGTCGCCGATCCACCTGCTCAAAAAGGGGGAACCCCACCGCCCAGGCCCGGTCGTCGAGCCTGGCCAGCTCTCGATGGTCCCCGCGCTCGACAGGCCGATGGACCCCCCTCCGCCCGGCTCGAAAACCTCGAAACGCCGGCTTCAATTCGCGCGATGGGTCGTCGACCCGGCGAACCCGCTCACCGCGAGGGTCTGGGTGAACCGGGTCTGGCAGTGGCACTTTGGCCAGGGACTGGCGCGGTCTCCCGACAACTTCGGCTTCAACGGCGAACGGCCCACGCACCCGGAACTCCTCGACTGGCTGGCCAGCGAGCTGATCGAGGGAGGTTGGACCACGAAGCGCCTGCATCGACTGATCGTCCTGTCACAGACCTATCGGCAATCATCGATTCATCCGAGGGGGCCTGAGTACGCCAGGGAGGACGCGGGCAACCGAGCGTACTGGCGCGCGGAGCGGCGAAGGCTGGACGCGGAATCACTCCGCGACGCGTTGTTGACCGCCTCCGGCGCGCTGGACCGCGGCGCGATCGGAGGGCCGAGCTTCCTCCCCGAGATCGCCCCCGACGCCCTCGAAGGGCTCTCCATGAAAGACAAGGCGTGGACTCCCTCCCCTCCCGAGGAACAGTCCCGTCGAGCCCTGTATATCCACTCGAAGCGGGGCTTGCTCTCCCCCTTCCTGACGACGTTCGACGTGCCCGACACCACGCTGCCCTGCGGCCAGCGCGACGTGACGCTCGTGCCTCCCCAGGCGCTGGTGCTGCTCAACGACGCCTTCGTCCACGCTCAGTCCGAGCGACTGGCCCGCGCGATTCTCAACGAGGAACCGTCGCCGTCAGGCCAGGCGCGGCAGGCCTGGCGGCGGGTTCTGGGACGCGATCCCAGGCCCGACGAATCGGCCGCGGCGGTCGCGCATCTGGCCGAACAGGCGTCGCGGTTCGCCGACGGGCCGGGAGGTCCTCGGCTCCTGGCGCTGGCGTCATTGTGTCATGTGCTCATGAATTGTAACGAATTCTTGTACGTTGACTGAACCCACGGGGGCCGCCGATGCCGACCGTTCCCGGTCCAAGTCCGTCCGCGAGCCGGTCTTTTCCCTGTGGGAGGACGCGGCGAGAGTTCGTCTGGGAGATGGGGGCGGGGTTCGCCGGCCTGGCGCTGACCGCCCTGCTGGAGGGAGACGGCTTTTTTCAGAGGCGCGCCCGGGGGGCCGAAACCCCGGTCCACCTTGACGGTCCGCTCGCCCCGCGCCCGCCCCACTTCGCCGCCAGGGCCAGGAGCGTGATCTTCCTGATGATGAACGGCGGCCCCAGCCAGGTCGACACGTTCGACGAGAAGCCGGAGCTACTGAGGCACGCCGGCAAGCCCTTGCCCGAAGGGAAGACGTTCATCAACTCGGGGGGGCGGAAGGTCGGCTATCTCACCCCGGCGTTCCGCCCGTTCCGCCACGGCGGGCAAAGCGGGCTGAGGATCTCCGACTACTTCCCCAGGGTCCGCGAGCACGCCGACAAGCTCGCGGTGATCCGCTCCTGCCACACCGACAGCCACGCGCACGGCTCGGCGCTGGTGGCGATGAACACGGGTAAGACGTTCATCGGCCGGCCGTCGCTCGGAAGCTGGGCGGTCTACGGTCTGGGGACCGAGAACCAGGACCTTCCTGGATACGTCGTGATTCTGGACAAACGCGGAGGGCCGATCAGCGGTCAGCCGAACTGGGCCAGCGGGTTCATGTCCGCCGCCTACTCGGGCACGCTCTTTCGGCCGACGGGCGACCCGATCCTCGACCTCCGGGGACCCCGGCATCTGGACCGGGCGGCCCAGCGGGCCCAGCTCGACCTCCTCGCCAGGCTCAATCAAAGCCATCTGGACGCCCGGCCCGGCGGGGAGGAACTCCTCGCCCGAATCGCCAGCTACGAACTGGCCTATCGGATGCAGTCGGCCACGCCCGAGGCCGTGGACCTTTCAAGCGAGTCGCCCAGGACGTTGGAAGAGTATGGCGTGGGGAAGGCCCCCACCGAGGAATTCGGGCGCAATTGCCTGATCGCCCGACGCCTCGTCGAGCGCGGGGTTCGATTCGTCCAGCTTTATTCGGGAGGGGGCCACCTGGAGGAGACCTGGGACGCGCACGCCGGGATCGAATCCAACCACGGCCGACACGCCGCCGAGGTCGACCAGCCCATCGCCGCCTTGCTCGCCGACCTGGAGCGTCGAGGCTTGCTCGACTCCACCCTGGTCGTCTGGGGAGGCGAGTTCGGCCGGATGCCCTTCAGCGAAGGCCAGAACGCCCCCGGCCGCAACCACAACCCCTACGGCTTCTGCATGTGGCTGGCCGGCGGCGGCGTCATAGGGGGAATCGCCCACGGCGCGACCGACGAGTTCGGCTTCGAGGCGGTCGAGGACAAGGTCCACCTCCACGACCTCCACGCCACGATCCTCCACCTCCTCGGCCTGGATCACGAACGGTTGACCTACTTCCACCAGGGGCGTGACGAGCGATTGACGGACGTTTATGGAAAAGTCGTCGACGCGGTGATCGCCTGAACCCTCGCCTTTCGTTCCGAGAGACCGTTGCGGAGGCCCTCCGCGCGGGTTAGCCTGACGATCGTCCCCCTCTCCACGCCGCCTTCCGTCAAGGAACGTCCCAGGACTCGATGGAGCCGCGATCATGTCGAACCGTTACCCTTGCGGTGGAATCGGTCGCCGAGGATTCCTGGCCAGTTCGGCTCTGCCGCTCCTGGCCGGCCTGAACGTCTCGGCGCGGGAGAAGACCCCCGCGACCGACCCGGGTGAACTTGGGGTTCCCGGTCCCTACCCCGGCAGGGTGATCGAAGTCCGCAAGCCCGGGATGATTCGCGACGGCCAGAGGAACCGTCAGGAGGTTCAGGTCGCCGTGGACCGGGGTATGAAAGACCTCACCGGCGCGGACGACGCCGTAAGCGCCTGGCGGCGGTTCTTCGAGCCTGGCGACGTCGTCGGCGTGAAGATGAACCCCGTCGGAAACCCCCTGGCCAACAGCAGCAACGAGTTGATGCTCGCCGTGATCGACGGCCTGAAGGCCGCCGGCGTCAAGACGAAGGACGTCGTCGTCTTCGAGCGCTACCGCGACGAGTTCATTGGCGCGAAGATGCACGAGGCCGTGCCCGACGGCATCGACTGGACCGGCCTGGGCATCGCCTACAACCAGCGACAGATCGATATCAAGGGGGACGACCTTGAGACCGGCAACCTCGACCGGGTCACCGGCTACGACCCCGACGAATTCATGACGATGGAACTCGTCGGAGCGGGCCTCGACCCGAAGGACGAACGCACCAGGCGCTCGCACCTTGGCCTGCTAGTGACCCGTCGGGTCAACAAGATCGTCCTGATGCCCGTGCTCAAGGACCATGGCTCGGCGGGGATCACCGGGGCCCTCAAGAACATGAGCCACGGCCTGGTGAACAACGTCTGCCGGTCGCACAGCACGCCCGACACCAACGTCTGCAACCAGTTCATCCCCCAGGTGGTCAGTCACCCGATCATCCGTAAGAAGTGCGTTCTTCAAATCATGGACGGCATCAAGGGGGTTTACCAGGGAGGGCCAGGCGCGTCGCGTCCCGAATGGACCTGGGAGAACAACGCCCTGTTCTTCGCCACCGACCCCGTCGCCATGGACCACGTCGCCTGGCGGATCATCGACGCCAAGCGCAAGGAGAAGGGGCTCGCGCCCGTCGGCGCGGTGGGCAAGCTCGGGCTCGACGCCGATCGCGAGGGGTTCGACATTCGACAGCCCCAGCATATCCGGCTGGCGTCCCATCTCGGGCTCGGCATCTTCGACTTCGACTCTCCCAAGGGCCGGCGACACTCGATCGACCACCGGATCGTCAACCTCGGTTGAATCGATCCCGACTTGAGGAAACGCTCACATGATCGGACTCCTCGGATACGCGGCGCTGGCGACGGTCGCCTTCGTTGATCCTTCAGCGCCCGCGTCGGCCGCGTCCGCGGTCATCGAGGTGAACGCGGGGAAGCACGATCGCGTCGGCACGCCGGTCCTCGTTCCCTTGCCGGAGTCGTTCGCACTCGCGAACGTCGTCAGCCTCGTGGACGTCGACACGGGCGTGTCGATCCCCGCCCAGGTCCAGGAAGGCCCGCCCAGGACGGCCCTGACGATCCTGACCCTTCCCGCCGGGGCGAGCAAGCGATTCCGGTTGGAGTCGAGGGCGAACGCGAATCCCTTGGAGTCGGAGATCAAAATCGTTGAGAAGCAAGGTCGGGTGACCGCCCAGGTCGGTGGGAAGGAGGTCTGGACCTACCAGAGGGCCACCGCCCATCCTCCCGCGGGGATCGACCCGGTCTACCGCAGGAGCGGGTTCCTTCATCCGTTGCGGACCCCTTCCGGCAGGGTCGTGACCAATGACTTCGCCCCCGACCACCCGCATCAGCACGGGGTCTTCTTCGC
>JBFWRA010000101.1:0-8429 GCA_050249155.1 Isosphaeraceae bacterium
GGAACATCGCCATCTTCCTGTTCGATCGGAAGGGCTACAGGAACGCCGCGGCCGCGACACGCCACTACGTCTGCCAGCCGCATGAAACACTGGAGATCGTGTCAAGCCCACTCTGAGAATGAAACAGACCTGGACCGCCCGGGGAAGGGACTTTACAAACCGATTCCCGGCACATGACAATGGCGGTTTGCTCAAGCGTCGAGACGTGGATCGAGTGAAAAGCGACGTGGTGAGTCGAAGCGGGGGAGGGTTTGACGACGTGCATGCTGAAGCGATCCGCAAGGCGGACGTCCTGATCGAGGCGCTGGAGTTCATCCGGAAATTTCAAGGCCGCTTCACCGTCATCAAGCTGGGCGGTTCGGTGATGGAGAGCCCCGAGGCGCTTCGCGCGTTGCTGATCGACGTCGTGTTCATGCAGTCGGTGGGCATGCGCCCCGTCGTCGTCCATGGCGGGGGCAAGGCGATCACCGTGGCGATGGAACGCGCGGGATTGGAGCCGAAATGGGTCCAGGGCCGTCGCTACACGGACGACGCCACGCTGGAGATCGTCGCGCGGGTGCTCGCGGAAGAAATCAACGCCGACATTGAACGCCATATCAATAAATTTGGAGGCCGCTCGTCCGGCCTGCACCACAAGACGCACCAGTGCCTTTATGGGCGGAAGCTGATGCTTCCCGGCGAGGACGGGACGCCCGTGGACCTGGGCAGGGTGGGCGAGGTGACCGAGGTCGACGTGACGCCGATCGAGAACCTCTGCCTGGCGGGCGTGGTTCCGATCCTTCCCTCGATCGCCGAGGACGACGACGGCGGCCTGCTGAACGTCAACGCCGACACCGCGGCCGCGGCCGTGGCGATGGCGCTGCGGGCCGACAAGCTGGTCTTCTTGACCGACACCCCGGGAATCCTGCGGGACCGGAGCGAACCGGAGAGCCTCCTGACGGGTCTGACCCCGGAGGATTGCCTGGACCTGATCGAGCGGAAGGTGATCGACAAGGGGATGATCCCCAAGGTCGAGGCCTGTCTGGATAGCCTGAAGGCGGGGGTCAAGAAGACCCACATCATCGACGGCAGGCTCCGCCACTCGTTGCTCCTGGAGATCTTCACCGGCAAGGGGATCGGAACCGAGATCGCCCTGGCGCACGCCCCCCGCGCCGCCGGGCCGCGGCCCGCGGTCTCCGCCAGGCAATGACCGTCGCCAGCGCCTGGCGAAGTGTCACGCATCGTTGAATTCCACACCTTGTGTCTGTTCGGGCGTCGTCCCTCGGTGGCGTGATCGGCACCGGCTTTCCTGGGACGTTCCTTCCTTTTTTTCAAGGCCCCGGCGCTTCGCCGGAGAGTATGGGAGCCACTGCCTTGTCCCAAGTCGCGCACCAGAGCTCGGCCGAGACGATCGAGCGGTTCGGGCGTTCCGTGATCCCGAACTACCGCCGGTACCCGGTCTGCCTGGTCAGGGGTGAGAATTCCTGGATCTGGGACGCCGAGGGCAACCGCTACCTCGACTTCTTCCCAGGATGGGGCTGCAACCTGGTCGGCCACTGCCCTCCCCGGGTCGTCGAGGCGGTCCGCGAGCAGGTCGGCCTGCTGATCCACGTCCCGAACACCTGGTACGTCGAGGCCCAGGGGGCCTTCGCCGAGGCCCTCTCCAAGCGCTCGTTCGGCGGCCAGGCCTTCTTCTGCAACAGCGGGGCGGAGGCCAACGAGGCCGCCATCAAGCTGGCCAGGGCTCATGGCGCGGCCTCGGGACGATTCAAGATCGTGACCACCGAGGGGGGCTTCCACGGCAGGACCTACGCCGCGCTCTCCGCCACGGCCCAGCCCAAATATCACGAGGGCTTCGAGCCCCTGGTTCCCGGCTTCACTTACATTCCATACGACGACCTCGACGCCGTCGCGAAGGTCCTCGACTCCCAGACCGCCGCGATTCTCCTTGAACCGGTCCAGGGCGAGGGTGGGATCAAGATCCCCTCCGCCGGCTACCTCGAAGGGCTTCGATCGCTCTGCGACGAGGCGGGGGTCTTGCTGATGCTCGACGAGGTCCAGTCTGGCATGGGCAGGACCGGCGAATGGTTCGCCTATCAGCACACCAAGATCTCCCCCGACGTCATGACCTGCGCCAAGGCGCTGGCGGGCGGCGTCGCCGCGGGCGTGATGATGGCGAGGCCGGAAACCGCCGCCTCCTTGAAGCCCGGGATGCACGCCAGCACCTTCGGCGGCAATCCGCTGGCCTGCCGCGCCGGACTCGCGACCATCGAGACGATCGAGGAGGAAGGGCTCCTGAAACGCGCCCAGGTGATCGGGACCCGATTTCGTGGGCACTTCGAGACCCTACGAAACGAACGCCCCGAGCTGGTCCGCGAGATCCGAATCCTTGGCGCCATGATCGGCCTGGACCTCACGATCGACGCGACCACCGTCGTCTCCGCCTGCCTGGAGCGGAAGCTCCTGGTCAACGCCACCCATGAGAGCGTCGTCCGCTTGCTTCCGGCCCTCACCATCACCGATGAACAGATCGACGAGGGTTGCGCCGTGCTCCTCGACGTCCTCCGCCACAGTCCCGTCGCCTGAGGACGAGTCCAGACCCATGGTTCGCCACTTCACCGACCTTTTCTCACTGGCGTCCGACGAAGCCCGGTCGCTCCTGCGCCATGCCTCGGCCCTGAAATCGCGGTTCCAGAGGGGAATCCGAACCGCCTACCTCCCGGGCAGGACGCTCGGCATGATCTTTGAGAAGCCCTCCCTGCGCACCAGGGTGAGCTTCGAGGCCGCGATCATCCAGCTTGGCGGCGGAACGGTCTTCCTCCGCGACAAGGACGTCGGCATGGGCAGCCGCGAGCCGATCGCCGACTTCGCTCGAGTCATCAGTCAATATGTGGACGTCCTGGCGCTCCGGACGTTTTCCCACGCGACCGTCGAGGAACTCGCCAGGCACGCCTCGATTCCCGTCATCAACGCGCTCTCCGACGCCGCCCACCCCTGCCAGGCCATGGCGGACCTGATGACCGTGGAGGAACGGTTCGGAAGACTCGACGGGTTGAACCTGGTCTTCGTGGGAGACGGCAACAACGTCGCGCGCTCGCTCGCGGTGGCCACCGCCCTCCTGGGCATTCCGTTCGCCCTGGCCGCGCCTCCGGGCTACGAGTTCCCCGAGGCGTTTCGCACCGCGTTCCGCGAACGATTTCCAGAGACCCCCCTGGTGGTCGATCACGACCCGAGGAACGCCCTGCTGGGCGCGGACGTGGTCTACACCGACGTCTGGGCGAGCATGGGGCAAGAGGCCGAGGCCGAGGCGCGTCGGAAAGCCTTCGAGCCGTTCCAGGTCAACGCCCGGCTCATGGCCTCCGCCAAGCCCGACGCGGTCTTCCTGCACTGCCTGCCCGCCCATCGCGGAGAGGAAGTGGACGCCGAGGTGCTCGACGGACCGAGAAGCCTGGTGATTCCCCAGGCGGCCAACCGACTCCACTTTCAAAAAGCCCTCCTGATCTGGCTGCTCTCCGAGGGTCGTTGGCCCGACGAACTCGCCGGCGCACTGGAGACCCCCTGATGCCTCGTCACGACGGCCGAGCCCCCGACGAGATTCGACCCGTCTCGATGCACCGAGGTTTCGCCAGGAACAGCCCCGGCAGCTTGCTTTACCGGGCGGGGGCCACCACCGTGCTGGTCACCGCCCAGTTCTCCGACAAGGTGCCCCCGTTCCTCGAGGGAAAAGGGACCGGCTGGCTCACGGCCGAGTACGCCATGCTGCCCGGCAGCACCCCCTCCCGAAAATCGAGAGGGACGGACGGCCGCTCGACCGAGATCCAGCGCCTCATCGGAAGAAGCCTTCGCGCGGCGGTCGACCTGAAAGCGCTCGGCCCCTGGACCCTCCACGTCGACGCCGACGTGCTCGAGGCCGACGGCGGCACGCGCACCGCGGCCATCACCGCCGCGTTCGTCGCGGTGACCGACGCCCTGGCGACCCGCTTCGGAGCGGAAACCACCAGGGCCGTCCTGAAGCAGAGCGTCGCCGCGATCAGCGCGGGGGTCGTCAACGGAGAACCCGCGCTCGACCTGGACTACGTCGAGGATTCCCGCGCCGAGGTCGACATGAACCTCGTTCGCCTGGGAACCGCGGCGTTCATCGAGGTCCAGGGAACCGGCGAGGGAGGCACCTTCTCCCGCGCCGACCTGGATCGCCTGATCGATCTGGGGAGCGTCGGGATCGACCGACTCCGCGATCTGCAACGAGAGACGCTGGGCTCCCACTGGCCGTTCGAGGATTGACGTCGCGTCGGAATCGATAAATTCATGGACGAGAACCTCCCAATCCGTTCCTCCCTGATCCCGAGGCCCGCCGTGCTCTCGCGAATTCTGGCCGTCGGCGTGCTACTCGCCTGCTCCGGGACCGGCCTCGCCGCCGCGCCGGGGCCTCATTTCGTGATCTTTCTCTCGGACGACCACGGCCAGAAGGACTCGACACCGTACGGGGCGACCGACGTCCGGACGCCGAACATGCGCGCCCTGGCCGACGCGGGCTGCGTGTTCACCCAGGCGTTCGTCGCCTCACCGAGCTGCGCTCCGAGTCGCGCCGCGATGCTCACGGGCCTGATGCCCGCCCGGAACGGGGCCGAGGCGAATCACACTTACAAGAAAGACGGGATCGCGTCCTTGCCAGACGCCCTTCGTGGACTGGGCTATGAAACGGCGGCCTTCGGCAAGGTCGCTCACGGGCCCGACGACGCCAGGCGTCACGGATTCGACCACGTCGATCGGAATCACGCCTCCAGGGCCGTGGCCGAGTACCTCGCCCGTCGCGATTCGAGAAAACCGCTCGCCCTGTTCGTGGGCACGCCCGAGCCGCACGTTCCCTGGGCGGCCGTCGACGGTTACGACCCTTCGCGCGTCGTTCTGCCGGACACCTCGGTGGACACCCCCGTCACCCGGGAGTTCCGCGCCCGGTACTATACCGACGTCACCCGGGCGGACGCGGAACTCGGCGAGATCCGCGCACTGGCGCGGAAAACCTTCGGCGATTCCGCGGTCTTCCTCTACACCAGCGACCATGGCGCGCAGTGGCCCTTCGCGAAGTGGAACCTGTACGACGCGGGAATCCAGGTCCCCCTGATCGTGGAGTGGCCAGGAGTCGTGAAGCCGGGCACCACGTCCGACGCCTTGGTCCAGTGGATCGACCTGCTTCCGACCTTGATCGAGATCGCCGGGGGGACCGCGCCCCAGAGTCTTGACGGACGTTCCTTCGCGAAGGTTCTTCGAGGGGAGGCCGCGACGCACCGCGACCGCGTCTTCGCCACGCACAGCGGCGACGGAAACATGAACGTCACGCCGATGCGTTGTCTGAGAAAAGAGGGATTCAAGTACATCCTCAACTTATACCCGTCGCACGAATATGGAACCCACATCGACCGGGGCCCGGTCCCCGACCGGGACGGCGTGCCCTACTGGGATTCGTGGGTTCAGGCGGCCAGGACCGATCCCGACGCCGCGGCGGTGGTGAAACGCTACCGTGAGCGCCCGCCCGAGGAGCTTTACGACCTGGCGGCCGACCCGACCGAACGACGAAACCTCGCCGCCGACCCGAGGCACGCCGCGCGACTCGTCGCGTCGCGTGAGGAACTGGAGCGCTGGATGCGGGAACAGGGGGACTCTCGGGCGTTTTTTGGGAAGCCCACGACGTCGCCCTCCCAGGTCAAGGATTGACCCGCCCTGGGCTGGGCCGTTCGTTCGAGTCGATGGAATCGCTCTGGGCAGGATTCGGGAGATCTGCTAAAGTCCCCCCCGTGATTGGCCGGGCCGCCCTCTCCCGTCTTGACGTCGCATCTCGAATCGCCCGGATTGTCCACGAACGTGACCTCGCGACCCGTCAAGGATGGGGGATCGCCCATGCGCCCGACGACAAGGATCATGACGCTCAGGCTCGGCCTGGGCCTTTGCGTACTCTCGATGGCGGGAACCAACCGTGCGCAGACCGGTGGGTTCCTGGGCCAGAGGCCCGCGGCCTCGGTACCGCCGAGCCCCGCGTCCCCTTCCCAGAACCAGGCGCTGGACGCGAAGCTCGTTCCGGCGGCCGGCGGCATCCCCGACCTCACCCCGGCGGATCAGCTCAAGCCGGCGAACATCGCCGTGCCCGACGTCCCGATCGAGCCGTTCCTGCTCACCAAGGATCACGGCCCGTTCATGGTTTTGGCCAAGACCTTTCGCGGCCCCGAGGCCGAGAAGTTCGCCCTGGCGCTGACGCTGGAGTTGAGAAACGTTTATGGGCTCCCCGCCTATATCCTGAGAACCAAGGACTTTCCCCAGCGAAGCAACATGCGGGGAATCCCACCGACGGCCCCGCCGCACCTTCGGCGCGCGGAGCTTTCCGAACCCGAGAAGTTTCGCACCCACGACGAGGCCGCCGTGCTCGTCGGAAACGAGAAGTCCCTCGCGGACTCCGAGAAACTCTTGAAGAAAGTCCGCGCGATCAAGCCGGACTGCATCGAGCAAATGCCGAAGATCTTCGGCTGGCGCGAAGGGCTGAAGTCGGCCAGCAGAACCACCAACCCCTTCGTCCCCACGCAGAATCTCTTCCCCGGTCGCAAGAAGGACGCCCTGGTGGAACAGATGAACGGAGGCCCCCGCAGCATCTTCCATTGCCCGGGGCGCTACACCCTGCAAGTCGCCGAGTTCAGCGGACGATCCATCTACAACCCGGCGCAAAAGGACATGCGGGCCTTCGATAACGATTGGCTCCGTAAAAGCCCCCTGGCCACCGCCGCCGACGACGCCGAACGACTCGCCGACGCGATCGCCCGCGACCCGGAAGTCCAACGCAGCGGCTTTCAGCCCTACGTGTATCACGACCGAACCTCCAGCAGGGTGATGATCGGATCGTTCAACAGCCCCAGCGACCCCAACGCCGTCAAACTTCGCGACACCATGGTCAAGCTGGCCGTGCCCATCGCCGACCGCAACAAGGGGACCGTCATCGCGCCCGCCAACGCGCTCACCGACCTGGAAGACCCCACTCGACCAATCAAGGTTCGCTGATCCTTATTCGAGTTTGATTCGAATCGACTCAACCACGACCATTCCCAAGACGACCCGCCCGGCCCTCGGCCGCTGGCGGGTCTCTCCACGTGACACACCCGAGGCGATCATGACGAGGAGCGAATCGGAAGAGCGGCCAACGATCGTCCTGGGAACACGGAACAAGAAAAAAGGGCTCGAACTCGCCCAACTGATCGCCCCTCCCTGGGAACCCAACCCCAGGCTCGGCCTTCTGGTCGTTCGGACCCTCGACGACCTCGACCCCAGGCTCGACGTCGTCGAGGACGCCGACACGTTCGCCGGCAACGCCCGCAAGAAGGCCGTCGAGACCGCCAGGGCCCTGCGTCGCTGGGTCATCGCCGACGACTCCGGCCTGGCCGTCGACGCGCTCGACGGCGCGCCCGGAGTGTACTCGGCCCGTTACGCCGGGACCCACGGAGACGACGAGGCGAACAATCGCAAACTTCTCGAGGAACTCGCCCAGGTGCCCGACCAGCGTCGAGGCGCGGCGTTCCACTGCGCCCTGGCCCTGGCCGACCCCGACGGCGAGATTCGCCTGGAAGCCGAGGCGACGTGTCGCGGCCGCATCCTTCACGAGGCCCGAGGCCCGAACGGCTTCGGCTATGATCCACTCTTCCTCATCCCCGAATACCATCGCTCCTTCGGCGAGCTGAGCGTGCTGGTGAAGAGCCAACTCAGCCACCGCGCGCGCGCGTTCGGCCGCCTGCGCCCCGCGCTCGACCGCCTGATCTCCCGAGGCGAATGGCGCTGAGCGTCCTCACCGCCGCCCACGGATCGGTTGACAGCCTGGGCAATAATGGGTGGGTCGGCCTAGCAGACCGACGATCCGGGTCTTGACCACCGGCCGTTGGCAGCCAGGGCAGGGCAGCCCTTCGCGCCCGTACATCGCGTTCCGAGCGAGGAAGCCCCCCTCCAATCCCAGGACCGTGCGGTAGCCCGCGTCGAAGGTCGAACCCTCCGCCTCGATCGCCATCCGCAGAATCTTCCCGATCGCCCCGTGCAACCGCGCGACCTCGGCCGCGGAGAGCCCCGACGCCACGCGCTCCGGATGAATCCTCGCCTCGAACAAGACCTCGTCCGCGTAGATGTTGCCAATGCCCGCGAGCAACTTCTGATCCATCAGGGCCGACTTGATCGGCCTGGCCGTTCGGCTCAAGCCCTCGCGGAGTGACGCGACCGGGATCTCCAACGCGTCGGGACCGAGCGACTTTCGGAACGCCGCCTCCGCTGCCTCCACTCCGGCGTGCCAGGCGATCTTGCCGAGACGTCGCGTATCGCGGAACCAGACCTCGCGACTCGGCCCGCTCATCCGGAACGACAGGCGAACGTGGTCCAGCCGGTCGGGAATCACCAGCCAAAACCCTCCCGTCATCCTGGGCTGGATGACG
>JBFWRA010000102.1:0-8421 GCA_050249155.1 Isosphaeraceae bacterium
AATCAGGCGGTCACGGACGGGGAGAAGCCACGCGCCGCCTGGAATCCTTACTCGGGGTTCACGGGGGAGCGCCAGGACCCTCAGGCTCGGCCGCGGGCTTCTTCGAGGCCGACTTGGCGGCCTTCTTCTGAGACTAGAAGTATTCGTCCTGCGCCTTGGCTTCCTGCATCAGGTCGTCGGTCACCTGGACCTGCGTGCCGGTCTCCAAACGCTCACCCTCGCCGCAACCGGTGATGAGACCGGTCGCCAGGAGAAGGGGACCGATCCCAAGGGAACGGCGGATCAATTGACGGATCTCGGACATGGAACGCCTTTCCTCTGAGTGATTCCGGTGTCGAAATGGGCGACGTGAGCGAGGCCTTCCCATGAAGATCGTCGCTCGACTTCGCGGAGGGGGTCTTCATCGACCGGGCTCGCGAAGTCCACTCGCGATCTCTTCCTTGGCCGCGCGCGGCCGATCTCGTCGAACGGACGAAACCCCGGCCACACGCGAAGCGTCGGAGTGAGAATCGAAACGGTGACGTCTTTGGGTATGGATAATCTACTTGTGGCGACTTCAATTGGGAAGAGGGTGGGGCCAGTGATGGCGACGAGGCGACTCGACCGGGCGATCCCAAGAGGGCCACTTGAACCGCCGTCGATTGCGACGACGACCGGCCTTATGTTAGGGTCGTCCCACGGGACGGAGGCTGGGCGCGGGTGTCGAATCCCGCGGGACCGACCGTGATCGACGGCTCTCTCGTGGTTCAGGTAAGGACGTGTCTCCCATGATCGACCCCCGCGTGGCCAGCGGGCTTCGGGACATCCCCCCCTCGGTGATGATCCCTCGGGAACGCATGCTCAACGCGTTCCGAGAATCGTTCACGTCGTTCGGGTACCTGCCGATCGAGACGCCCCATATCGAGCGCATGGAGGTGCTCACCGGCAAGGGGGCCGGTTCCGACGAGGTCTTGCGACAGATCTTCGACGTGACCAACAAAGGGGGAACTCCCGGCGAGCTCGCACTGCGGTTCGACCTCACCGTGCCGCTGGCCCGGTTCGTCGCCAGGCACGTCAATGAGCTGGGCGTTCCGTTCAAGCGATACGCCATTGGGAGCGTCTTCCGTGGCGAACGGCCGGCCAAGGGGCGGTTCCGCGAGTTCGTCCAGTGCGACTTCGACACCGTGGGGACCGAGAGCGCCCTCGCCGACGCCGAGACCGCGCAGGTGATCCATTCGGCCCTCTCGGCCGCGGGGGTTCCGGCCTTCACGATCACCTTGAACGACCGCAAGGTGCTCGACGGCCTGCTCGACGTCCTGGGAATCGGCGACCGCAAGGGCGCGGTGCTCCGGGCCCTGGACAAGCTCGACAAGGTCGGGCGCGACGCGGTGCTCGCCGAGTTGGGAGGGGGCGAGTCGTCGGCCGGATCGGTCCTGACCGCCGAGCAAGCCGCGCGCGTCCTGGAGTTCGTCGAACGGGGTCGTGGAGGAGTCGAGGTCCTCGCCGACGTCGAGTCCACGCTGGGGTCGCACCCGCTGGCCAGACGAGGGATCGACAACCTCCGCGAGGTCTTCGACCTTCTCGACGTGGGTCGGGTGCCCTCGGATCGGCTCAGGGTCAACCTCGGCCTGGCCAGAGGGCTCGACTATTACACGGGAGTCGTCTACGAGACGACCGTCGACGGCTGGGAGCGGTTTGGGAGCGTGGCCTCCGGCGGACGTTACGACAACCTCGCCAGCCTGTTCACCGACCGGAGACTGCCGGGAGTGGGAGCCTCGATCGGACTTGACAGGCTGCTGGCCCTGCTGGAGGAATCCAACCTGCTCGGCCAGTCCACGGCCGCGACCCCGGTGATCGTCGCCAACTTCCCCGGCGTCGATCCCAAGATCCCCTTCGCGATCGCGGCCGAGCTGCGGGCCGACGGCGTCGGCGCGGAGGTCTACCCCGAGCCGATCCAGATCGGCAAGCAGATGGGCTACGGGTCCAGCAGGGGGCACCTCATGGCGATCATCGTCGGCCCCGAGGAGGCGGCCAAGGGAACGTTCACCATTCGTGACCTCGCCTCACGTCATGAGCAGAAGGACATGACCCGCGCCGTCCTGGTGGACACGGTGAAGTCGGTCCTGAGCCTGGTCGAGCACGGGGGACACCTGTGACCAACCCGGACGTCGCCGAGCGCCCCGTGGACCTCGTCCGGGGAACCCGAGACTGGCTCCCCGACGAATGCGAACGGCTCGGGGCCCTGGAGGCCCTGCTTCTCGAAAGGTTCTCCAGGGCGGGCTACGAGCCACTCTGTACCCCCGTGCTGGAATCGATCGACCTTCACGAACGCAAAAGCGGGGCGGGGATCGTCTCGAAGCTGTTCGAACTCGCCGGGGCCGGCCAGGGGGTCTGTCTGCGCCCCGAACTGACCGCCGGGATCGTCAGGGCGTTCACAGAGGCGGAGCCCCCCCCCGAGGTGCCCTGGCGCGTCAGCCACGCCGGGCCCGTCTTCCGCTATGGGAGCTACGAGTCCCCACGACCCGGACCGGACCGGCTCCGCGAGTTTCGGCAGGTCGGCGTCGAACGGTTGGGGGACGGCGGCCCACTCGCCGACGCCGAGGTGATCTGGCTGGCCGACTGGGCGCTCGCCGAGGCCGGAGTCACCGGCGCGACCATCCGGATCGGCCACGTCGGTTTGATCCTGGAAATGCTCCGAAGGTCCGGGCTTCCCTCCGCGCTGGGCTCCGCCCTGATCGAACGGCTCAGCGAGGCGGCCGCCGAGGGACAGGGGGTCCACTCGCTGGAAACCGCTCTCGAACAACTCAACGGTTGGCTTCGTTCGGGAGAACCCGCCGAGATCGCGATCCCGGAAGTCGTGGAACGTTCCGAGGACGAGGCCATCGACCGACTCTTCCGGACCCTCGTCCCCGTGGTGACTGGTCGACGGTCCGGGCCGGAAATCGTCCACCGACTCCGCCGAAAGTGGGACCTCTCCCACGGCCTGCTCGGAGCGCTGGAACGAGTCCGAGGCCAGGTCGAGGTCATGGCGGGACTGAACGGCGCTCCGCGCGAGGTGCTCGATCGCCTCGGTCCCGACGCCGAGGCCCTCGCGCCCGACTCGGTCGCGTCGCTGCGGGCCCTGCTCCGGGCGCTGGAAGGCTTCGGCGTCGATCCCTCCCGGGTCACCCTGGACCTGGGCTTCGGCCGAGGAATTGGGTTCTACTCCCAGGTGATCTTCGAACTCGTCGCCCCCTCCCCTGAGGGCGGCTCGGGAGTCGAAGTCTGCGGCGGCGGGCGCTACGACGGACTCTCCCGGGTCCTGGGATCGGACCGCGACGACCGCGGCGTCGGATTCGCCTTCGGGCTGGAACGTTTGGCGTCCGCGCTCGCCGCGCGACGCCGAGGTGGCCGACCCGCTCGCCCCGCGCGTGGCTGGCTGGTGATCGCCGCCAACGACGCCCAGACCCCCGAGGCGGCCCGACTGGCCGCGTCCCTCAGAGCCCTGGGAGTCCGCGCCCTGCTCGAAACAGGCCCGACCAACCCCCCCGACGTCTCCACCACGATCCGGGCCCGTGTCCTGGCCCGCGGCGCGGCGAACACGGTCGTCGTGTCGGATTCCCTCTGGTGGATCGGCCCGGAAGGGGACGCGCCCGCGCCGACCTCGACCGAGGCGGTCCTCCAGCTCGCGCGCCAGGAGGCACCCCCCTCGAGGGGCCAGGCGCTGTGACGGCCTTGTGATAGGATCAATCGTTTCGATTTATGAACACTACAGATTTGGTCGATCCAATTCGGCTCGCGCTCCCTTCCAAGGGGCATCTTTACGAGGGGATCGTCGAGATCTTGAAGACGGCTGGATACCGGGTGCGTCGGGCCAGCGACCGGCAGTATGAGGCGACGATCGCGGGACATCCCCGGTTTCACGTCGTGTTCATGCGACCAAGCGACATCGTGACGCAAGTGCAGGAGGGGCGTTGCCACCTGGGGGTCACGGGGATGGACGTCTACGCCGAACGCGCCGCGGAGGCGTCGCGCACAGTCGTGGTGGATCCGGACCTGGGCTACGGCGGGTGCCGGCTGGTGGTGGCGGTCCCCGAGAGTTGGATCGACGTGACCCACGTCATCGACCTGGTTGATTTGACCGCCGAGTTCAAGGCGGCTGGGCGGACCTTCCGGGTCTCGACGAAGTACCCGACGCTGACCCAGGCGCACTTCCGTCGCTGGGGAATCTACCACTATCAGGTGATCGATTCGGAAGGAGCGCTGGAACTTCACCCGAGCCTGGGCATCGCCGACGTCATCGTCGACCTGACCAGTTCCGGGACGACCTTGAAGGACAACCGCCTCAAGGAGATCGAGCAAGGCAAGGTTCTGGAGTCGGCCGCGTGTTTGATTGGCCACGCGCCGACGTTGCGAACCCTGAGCGGGGAAGGAGAGGCGGGGCCCCTGGCCTACCTCCTGGACGCGATGGACGGGGTCCGCGCCTCGGAGGGGATGCTCCACCTGGAAGTGGTCGGCATCCCTGGGTCGCTTGGCCCGGAGACGGCCTCGGCGGTCGCGGGCTACCTTCACGACCGGGGGGCCCAGCACCTCGCCCGGGGAGACGTGCGCGACGAACGAGGGGGAGACGGCTGGCGGGTCACCGCGTTGATCGCGGCGAACCGATTGAACGCCTGCCAGCGAGAACTCTTCCGGCTGGGCGCGAGCCGAATCGTCGGACTTCCCGCCCGGTTCGTCTTCGGTAAGCACGCGCGTTCGACGTTCGACGACCTCCGTCGTCGCCTCGCGGACCCGGGAACCGGCGGGGATTCACCTTCCCACGTTTCACCCGGGCACTGAGACCCCGGCCGCGTCCACGTTCCACGACGCCCAACTGGCACGCCCCGCGATCGGCCCTGAAACGGGGCCTCTCGCGGGGCGTCGTTCAAACGCGTCTTCGGTCAATCGATCAACCGATCAATCAACCCTGGCCGGACGCGCCACCGAAAGACTGCGGGGCGGGCGTCGGGCCCTGGGGAGCGGCCAAGGGCGCGTCGTAGGTGACCGGGGCCGCGCAGGCGACCGGCACCATCGACTTGACCTTCTTGTACTTCGTCACCGGCACGGTCTCGCAGACCGGCACCGGAATGTGCTTGGTCACCTGGCGAGGCTCGCAGGTGTAGGTGGTGTGGGGAACCCGGTCGACCACCACTTCCTGGACCCAACGGCAGGAGGTCACCGGGACGTTCTCGGTGACGACTTCCTGGACCCAACGGCAGGAGGTCACCGGGACGTTCTCGGTGACGACTTCCTGAACCATCCGGCACGAGGTCACCGGCACCTGGCGGGTCTGGGTCTCGGGGACCATCCGGGTGACCGTCACGTTCTTGGCGACCTGGACCGGCGTGTAGCAGGTCTGGATCGCCGTCCGGGGGCATTCGGGCGTCTTGTGGCACAGGTCGAGGAACTTGTGCTTGGCCGGCAGGGTCACGACCTGCGAATAGGGCTGCATGCAGGTTTCCAGGACCTGCTGCACCGAGGTCTCCGGCCGGCAGGTGGTGTACGTCTGGGTGACGTACTGGGTGTCGTACACCGGCTTGCAGATGACTCGCTGCTTCTGGACGTACTGGGTGTCGTACACCTTCTTGCAGACGACTCGCTGCTTCTGGACGTACTGGGTGTCGTACACCTTCTTGCAGACGACTCGCTGGCGATCCTCCCAGGTGGTGTGGGGGACCTTTTCCATCACCGTCTTGGTGACAGGCTGCCAGTCGATCCGGATGTGCTTCTTCATCACCGTGTACGGAACATATTCCGTGACGCACTCGTACGCCGGCTTGGGGGCCGAGAACGTACAGGGCGTGGAATGGCAAAGGAGGCAGGCCGAAGCGGTCTGCGCCGAGACGGCCAGAACCACCAGGGCACCCAGGACGCCAATCCCCTTGAACCGAGCTCGCATCGCTATCTCTCCGTCTTGTGAAGCTGCGTCATTTCCGTCGACCGCGTGGCTTGGGAATTCCGCGATGTTTGCGGCTGTTGCTCCCGGATCAATAATATAGGGTGTTTTGGAGAAATGGGAAATGTAAGAAGACCAATTTGGCAAAAAAGGGTTTTCTCCCTCGTCGCGCGGGTGTCTTGGGGTTGTGGGATCGTGGGATTTTGTCGAAAGAAGTGGACCTCGGCGTTCCGATCGAATGGAGTGCGCCAATCGCGATGGGTTGATCCCCCTGGCCCTGGCGTGGCAACCACGGAACGGAGATTTCGGGGGAAGGTCACGCGGGGAGGGAGCCGTGGCGTCGCAAGGAAACCTGGGTGGGGAGGTCGCGACCGTGCCAGGTCGGGCCTGGCGCGAGGCGTTGCTCGTTGGGTTTCTGGCTCTGACGCTGAACCTGGTCGGGAACGGCCGGATCAGTCTCTGGGACCGTGACGAGCCGCGTTACGCCGGTTGCACCCGGGAGATGCGCGCCAGCGGTGACTGGATCCACCCCACGTTCAACGCCGAGCCGCGGTATCACAAGCCGGTCCTGATCTACTGGCTGATGCTCGCCGGTACGGCGGTCGGCGGCGACAACCCGTTCGGGGCCCGGCTCGTCTCGGCGCTCATGGGGACGGCGACGGTCGTGACGGTCTGGTGGTGGGGGCGTCGCGTCCTGGGCCCGAGAACGGGTCGACTGGCCGCCCTGATCCTGGCGACCGCGCCGTTGATGGTCGCCGAGTCGAAGCTGGCGACGACCGACGCGACCTTGACGTTCTTCGTCGTCGGGTGCCAGGTCGCGCTCTGGGAACTCTCGCGAGGGCCCTCGCGAATCGCCGCCGCGGTTTTCTGGTCGTTCCTGGGACTGGCGGTGTTGACCAAGTCCCCCGCGGGTCCGGTGCTCCTCGGCGCGTCAGCGGCCGTCTCCTGGGTTTGCGGCGGCCCCTGGAGCTTCGTGAAGCGGCTTCAGTGGCGCTGGGGGGTACCACTGTTCGTGGCGATCGTGGTCCCCTGGAACGTCGCGATCCTGTTGCGATCGGGCGGCGAGTACTTCAACGTCGCGGTTGGCTTTCACATCATCAAGCGGGCGACGTCGGGTCTGGAGGAGCACGGTGGATTCCCCGGCTACTACGTGGTCCTGGGGATGCTTACCTTCTTTCCCTGGTCGGCCCTGGTGCCCGCGGCGCTGGCGTCGGCGTGGGCGCGACGCGCGGAGACGCCCCTGGCGGGTTTCCTGCTCGGCTGGGTGGTCGGGCCCTTGATCCTGCTGGAGTGCGTCCGCACGAAGCTGATCCACTACTACCTCCCCGCGATTCCCGCCGTGGCGCTTCTGACGGCCTGGCTGGTGGCGCGGGTGGCGGACTCTGGGTTGAGCTTGCGGACCTGGCGGTTCGGCCGATTCGCCTGTGGGACGTTTGGGATCGTGGGGACGACGTTGACGGTGGGGCTGGCGATCGCGGGAGGGTTCATTCTTCCCGGTCCGATGCGGGCCCCCACGCTGGTCCTTTCGGTCCTGTGCGCGGCGGCGACGGCCTTCGGGCTCCGCGAGGTGCTGGCCAGGCGGATCGAACGCGCCGTTCAGGGGGGGTTCGCCTTCTCGGCGCTGGGCCTGCTCATCGCGGCGGGCTGGCTCCTCCCCGCATCGGAACCGTACCGGATTTCGCCGCGGGTGGGAGAGCGCCTGGCCGTGCTGGAGAGGGTCCAGGGAGCGCGCTCGGTGCTTTGCACGTTCCAGCCCTCGGGCACGGTCTACACGCTCGGTCACCCCGCTCCGATCATCCGAGGGCGACAGGAGTTGCTCGCGGAGGCGCGACGCCAGGGCAAGGTGCTCACCGCGTTCGTCGCCGAGGAATTGACCATGCTGGGGGGCGACCCGAGCCTCGCGATCGAGGTCGTCGAACAGGTCGCTGGCTACAACGTCGACAAGGGGAGGCCGGAAGTGCTTCACCTGGCGGTCGTGCGACCCGGAAGCCAGGCCATCGCGACCCGTCCCGAGGCGAACCCCTCCGCCCCGCGATGATCCAATCGATCGGTCAATACGCGTCGGACGAGATCGCCTCGCCGCCGCGCGAGGTGCTCAGGGCTCGCCATGTTTCCAGGTCGATGGAATCCTTGATGAAACGAACCGAGCCGTCCGCCATGGCGGCGTTGACGCCGCCGGGGTGCCGGCTCCGCGCGGCGTAGGTATCCAGCAGTTCGTCGGTCGCCGCGACGCAGGGCGGGTTGGGCCGGCCGCTCTGGCAATAATACGGGCTGAAAATGACGTCGGGGTTCGAACTGTTGGGAGTGAGGAAGGCCTCGAACCCCGCGGCGTCTCCCCACCAGGAGAAGCCTCGGAGGTCCCTCCCCTGCCCCACCACGACCTCGGAGGCCAGCGAGGTGTGACTGGTCCCGTCGGTCAGGGCGCTCAGGGAGACCGGGCTGTTCCCTCGCTCTGTCTTCGTCAACCCCTTGAAGGGTGACCCCACGTCCACGAACGGGGCCCCGCCAAACCGGACGCCTTGATAATC
>JBFWRA010000103.1:0-8419 GCA_050249155.1 Isosphaeraceae bacterium
ACCAGGGACGGCAAGGACCCGCTGGTGACCTTCTCCCAGGCCGGGCCCGACCTGAACTCGAACCTTCCCTTCCTCACCATGACCCGGGCCCTCGGCGACGCGGTGCTGGCCGCCGCCGGCGCGCCGTAACTCGAGGAACTCGAAGCCGCGATCGACGAGAATCTGTAGCCCCAGTCGCGGGTCCTGAACGGACTGGCCGTATCGGGCAAGGCCGAGATCGAGCGGAACGCGATCGAGGCCAGGAACGTCGTCGGCGTGCTCGAAGGCTCCGGGCCGCTCGCCGAGGAGACGGTGGTCGTCGGGGCCCACTACGACCACCTCGGCCACGGGGGGCTGTTCTCCGGCTCGCTCGCCATGCTCTCGCGAGCCATCCACAACGGGGCCGACGACAACGCCTCCGGAACCGCGATGATGATGGAGATGGCCAGGCGACTGGCGAAGCGGGCCGACCCGCTGCCCCGCCGCGTCGTCTTCATGGCCTTATCCGGCGAGGAACGCGGCCTGCTCGGGTCGCAGCATTACGACGAGAATCCCGTCTATCCCCTGGATCAGACGGTGATGATGATCAACTTCGACATGGTCGGCCGGCTCAATTCCGCGAACGAGTTGACCGTCTACGGCACGGGGACCACCCCGGGAATCGACGTGCTCGTCGACGCGCTGGGCAAGTCGCACGGCCTGACGATCAAGAAGATCGCCGACGGCACCGGGCCGAGCGACCAGCAATCGTTCTACCTCAAGAACATGCCGGTCCTGTTCGCGTTCACGGGAACGCACTCCGACTATCACCGCCCCAGCGACGACACCGAGCGGGTCAACTTCGGCGGGATGGCCAGGATCGCCGACTTCGCCGAGCTCCTCTTGCTCGACCTGACGCGACGCCCCGAACGCCCCGCGTTCACCAAGGTCCAGACCCGAAGCCGCCCGGGAGGTGACCCCGGCCGGGTCGCCATCACCGCGTACCTGGGCTCGATCCCCGACTATGACGAGGGCGTGAAAGGGGTCAAGCTCAACGGTGTCCGCGAGGGAAGCCCCGCGGAGAAGGGGGGCATGAAGGCCGGCGACGTCATCGTCGGGTTCGGGGGCAAGCCGGTCGGGACGATCTACGACTACACCGAGAGCCTCGGCAATTACAAGCCGGGGGACACGGTCGAGGTCGTGGTCAAGCGGGATGGAAAGGACGTCACGCTCAAGGTGACGCTGGGCACGAAGCCCTCGGAGTGACCGACGCGATGCCAATGACGTGGAGGGGCGGTTCGACCCGCCCCCAGGGCGTTTGGCGACGTCTCTGGCTAATCGTCGGGATCGTTCAGGCCGGCTGCGGCGGCCTGGTCGACGATCCTGGCGGCGTGATCGTCGCCACGTCCTGGCCCGCCTCGGAACGCGCCCGGATCGAGGAGGCCTACCGACGCCAGGTGGAGGCCCTCCCGGGGAACCGCACGGTTTCGGGTCGCATCCACTGGGTCGTTCTGGACGCTTCCGACGACCCGACCCGACTCGCCCTTCGAGGGAGGCCGCCCGACGTCTTGCTGGGCGGCCTCATGGAGTCCCACCGCCGCCTGGGAGCCTCGGAGGTCGTCGAGGTTCGGGTGGCTCGCCGCGCTCGACTCGGAATGGCCGTGGCGAGCCGACCCCTCGTGTCCAGGGACGACCGTCCCACGTTTGACGATCCCCGCCGCGACCCGCTGGCGTTCGCGTGGTCGCGGGTCGTCCTTCGCTCGGGCGACTGGGACGAGGGGTACGCCACGCTGGTCCGCGCCGCGGGAGGCCCCCGCCGGATCGGCATGAACCCCGGCGGGGCGTTGGCGGCCGTCGAACGTGGGGAAGCCGAACGCTCCCCAGCGCCTGAACCATTCGACGGCCAGGAGGTGCCCGGTCGAACCTTTGAGGCCGAGGACGGTTGGCCCGTCCTGGTGGAAGGAGTCTCCGCGTTGACGGGGGGAAGGCACCCGCTCGCCGCTCGGGCCTTCCTCTCGATCTTCGAGGAAGGCTCCGACCCGACCGATCCGGAACCCGACGACCTTGGGTTGCTCGCGGATTTCCTGGGGGCCACGCTCGTCGAATCGCAGGATGAGCTCTGGGGGGCCTGGCGGGCGCTGGAAGTGGCGGGGCATCCTCCGAGGGCCGAGCGCTGGATGACGGAACCTCCCCCCTGGCCGCCCGCCTCGGTGTCGAGGATGCTTCAACGCGAGTCGAACGCGATGGCGATGGTCGAGACCCTGGCCGGGCAGGTCGCCCCGGAGGCCGACGCGCGGGCCTGGCTCATCCGGAGCTGGCTTTCCCCTCCCCGTCGCGTGGACGGAGCGTTCCTCGGGGAACTCGCGACGGCGGTGGAGGGTCGGCTCGCCCGAGAGCCTCGCTTCCGATCGTGGCTGAGGGCGGAGTGGACGGCCTGGGCTCGCCAGCGCTACCGGCGGGTCGCCCGGAACGCGGAGGCGCCTCGCGGATGATCCGGGTTCACCTCGACGGTCTGGTCAAGCGGTACGATCGCGTCGCGGTGGTCGACGGCGCGACCCTGGAACTCGCGGCGGGAGAGTTGACCGTGGTCCTGGGCCCCTCTGGCGCGGGCAAGACCACGCTCGCCAGGCTGATCGCCGGGCTGGAACGGCCCGAGGCCGGCGAGATCTTTTTCGACGCCCGAGTGGTGGGAACACTGCCGCCTCAGGATCGCCGGGTGGGCATGGTCTTCCAGGAAGACGCCCTCTGGCCTCGCCTCACCGTCGCCGAGAACGTGGGATACGCCCTGAAGCTCGCCAGGCTACCGCGGCCGGAGCGCAGGGAGCGCGTGGCCGAGGCGCTCAACGCGCTCCGAATCGACACCCTCGCGGCGAAACGGCCGGATGACCTCTCCGGGCTTCAACGTCAGCGTGTGGCGCTGTCCCGGGCGCTGGCGGTCCGTCCCGAGCTTCTGATCCTCGATGAGCCTCTGGGCCTTCTGGAACACCGGGTGCGCGACGAGTTCCGCGACGACCTTCGCAGGATCCACGCCGAGACCGGGCTGACCACCCTCGCGCTCACCCACGACTCCCGCGAGGCCCTCGCGCTGGCCGACAAGCTCGCGGTGATGGACCTGGGCAAGATCGCGCAGGTCGGCACCCCGGCGGAGGTCTACAACGGCCCGGCCGACGCCTTCGTCGCCAGGCTCCTGAGTCGAACGAATCTTGTGCAAGGGCAGGTCGAGGGGGCGGGGGCCCGTGGCGAGGTGATCGTCCGAACGCCGTTCGGACGGCTGATCGGCCGGGGGCTCTCCCCCGAACCGCCCCTCGGCACGCCGGTGACCGTCTCGATCCGCCCCGAATCCCTGGCGCTGGGGACCGCGGTCCCACCGGGTTCGAACCGGTTCCACGCGACGATCGAGCGCCTGGTCTTCCTCGGAGAGACGCGGGAAGTCCACCTGAGGGCCCCTGGCGACTGGCCCGTCTTCGCCCTGGCCCTGCGGAGCCAGACCCAGGGGCTTCGCCAGGGGCAGAGCGTCACCCTGTCCGTCCCCCCCGACCAGGTGGTCGTGCTGCTGGGCAAGTACGCCATGCCGAGGTCATGAGGCTCGGGTCGACTCCTGGCGCGTTGGGCGGCTCAGGCAAGCGGCGTGGCCCAGGACCACGTTTCCCTCGAACGTGGCGCTGAGGGCCGGCGACCAGCCTGCGGCCACCCGGCGTTCGAGGAGCGCGTCGGGGGTGGGTTCGCGATCCCAGACGGCGACCGCCGTCACGTCTCCGAGTCAGGTCGTGTCAAAGACGACGTAAGTCGCCACGTCGACCTGGACGATCACGTCGAACGTGAACTCGTCCTGCCTGACGACGTTGAGGAACCGGGCCGGGGGAACCCGCGACTCGGCCCATCGCAGGGCCCTGGACATGGTGGTGATCGCCCGAAGCTCATCCTGGAGGGATTCCCAGGGCATGTCAGTCCCCCTCTCTCTTCCGTCTCCCGAACCGTCCACCGCGCCGACTGGTCTCGATCCGTCGGCGCGTGAGCGGTCACCGCTCAAAACGTCCGAAGTCCGGAGTCCGGGGCGTGGGAGAGCGACTCACTTTGTTACGATAGGGCCACTCAGGTGACACTGGTAACTCTCCGGGGTTCGCGCGCGGGTGCCAGCGCGGGGTTGGGGGCCTGGAATGGGCAGGTTGGGGCGACTGGTTCGAGCGGGTGGAGGGCTACTGTGGTTGCTTGTGATGATGCCGGCGCTGGCGTTGCCGGTCGCGGCGTCGCTGGACGTCGGTCCCACGGGAACCGTCCGCCTGACCGCGTTTCCCATCGCTCTGGCGATTCTCGACCCGTACGTCTGGGAGTGCGCCTGGAACAGCCTGGCGATGGCCGGGGCCGTGACGTTCGCGTCGTACGTGAGCGGGGTCGGTCTCGGGCGCTTGCTCTCGGACCGCCGGTTCTGGGGCCGTCGGCCGCTGGCGACGTTGGCCTGCGCGGGGATGGCGGTTCCTCCCGCGTTCGGCGCGATTGGGCTGCGCTGGGCGTTTGGGCCGTCCGGGTGGTTCGCGAGTCCCGGCGATTGGTCGGGGCTAGGGTACGCCGAGGGTTTCTGGTCACCCTGGCTGGTTTGGTTCTGGGTGGCCTCGACGACTTCCGCTCCGGTCGTGGGGCTGGCCACACGATCGGCCCTCCGGAGCGTGGACCCGGCCTGGCGAGACGCGGCGCTCTGGGCGGGGGCGAGTCCGCGGAGGGCCTGGCGGCATCTTCTCTGGCCCGTGGCGAGGCCCGAGGTCGCCCGGGCGCTGGGCGCGGTGTTCACGCTGACTCTGCTCGAACCGGGAGCGCCGATGGTCCTCGGCCTGAGACGGACCCTGGGATTCCAGGTGGTTCGATCGGCCCTGGCCGTTCCCAGCCCCGGAGAACTTAGCCGAGCGGCGGTGCTGGCGAGCCTGGGAACGCTTCTGGCGATCGTGGGTGCCCGGACGATCCGCTGGTGGGGCGGGACGCCTCTCGATCCACCCCCCTGGCGCGTGGAACCGATTCCGCGGACGAGGCCGGCCCGCTGGCCCGTCGCGGCCCTCCTCACCGCCACGCTCGCGATCCTTGGCCTGGTCGCCTGGCTCCCTGGATTGGCTCTGCTGGCGGCGTCGCTTTCGGGAGGGGAGTTCGCGGTCTATCCGCCCTTGTTCGATGACCCGTTGACCCGAAGCGCCCTGATTCACTCGGCGGCGCTGGGACTCGCGGTGCTCGCGCTGGACGTCGTCCTGGCGCGGGTGGCGCTGTGGGCGTCGTTCACGTCCCTGGGTCGCCGGTTCGAGGTGGCCGACTGGCCCCAGGCGGTTCCCCCCCTGGCCGTGGGTGTGGGCGTTCTCGCCCTGGCGGGCCTGCTTCAAAGCGCCACCGGCCCGGGGGGAACGGGTCCGTCGGGAGTGGTTTCGGCCAGTCTTCGGGGTGTCGCGAGGTTCCTCGATCCCGCCCAGACCCCGGGCGTGGCGCTGCTATTGGCGGTGGCGGCGGTCCGGCTGCCCATGTTGGCCCGCTCGGTGGTCGCGATTCGGACACGGATGAACCCCGCGCACGTCGATGCCGCGGTGACCCTGGGAGCGAGCCGGGGTCGCGCCCTTCGATGGTTCTCGGGCGGCTGGTCGGGGGCGTCCCCAGGTGCCCTCGCCCTGACCTTCTCCCTGGCCGCCACGAGCGTGACCCCGGCGCTGATCCTTTGCCCGACCGCCGAGGCGCGCCCCGTCGGCCCCGCCGTCCTCTCACTGGCCGACGCCCCCGATCAGGGAATCGTTCGGGCCTCGGCGTTGGGGACGCTGGCGGTCGCCGTGAACCTCGCCGCGCTGGCGGTGGCCGCGAGCCCCAACCACCGCCGCGCGCATCGAGGAACGCGCCTTCCGTCACAGGTCGGGACCGGTTGACACCCGCCGCTCGATTCGTCAGGCTCGGATTCATCGCAAGGACCAATCGATTCCCAATCGGGAGATCCGAACCATGCGACGATCACTCCTTCGCCTCGCCCTGACCGCGGCGTTCCTGACCGTCTGGCCCCTGGCGGTTGGCTCGGCTCAGCGGTTCGGCCGAGCCGTCCCACGACCCGCCGCCCCGGTCCAGGGGAACGCGAGGTCTGGTTCCCTCCCAGGCCAGGCCAATCCCCTTCGGCCCTATTCGGGTGACGATCGACCCGTGGCCGCTCGGGGAGGGAACCAGCCCGGGCGCTGGTCGACCGCCAGCGTTCCTCGCGAGTCTCGCCCCTCGCCAAGGGCGTCGGTCTTCAACGCGGCGCGGTCCTATTATCCGGGCTTACGGGTCGGGCAGGGGTCCAACCGCAACGTCATCGATCCGCGATCCCTCTGCGTGCCGGGACGCAGGGCCTTGCTGGTGCGCTGACCCGCTGAGACCTGGGTGGAATTCCCCCCGAGCCCGTCGCGCGGTTATGATCGTGCGAGGGTCCGCGTCGGCGAGCTCGGTCGATCCGAGCCGATCCGAGCGGGACGCTCTCCTCGCCCGATCGTATCCTCCCGACTCGGAGCACCACGCGCCATGACGGACGACGCCCCGGCACCCTCGGAGTCGACCACTCCCCTGGTCGGGGTGGTCATGGGGAGTCGATCCGACTGGGAGACGATGAGACACGCGACGGTGATTCTGGCCGACCTGGGGATTCCGCACGAGGCCAGGGTCGTCTCGGCGCATCGCACCCCCGACCGACTCGTCCGATACGCCAGGGAGGCCGAGAACCGAGGGCTCGAGGTCCTCATCGCGGGCGCGGGGGGGGCGGCTCACTTGCCCGGCATGCTCGCGTCCATGACGCTCCTCCCGGTCCTCGGGGTTCCAGTCGAGAGCCGAGTCCTTCGCGGGGTCGATTCCCTGCTCTCGATCGTGCAGATGCCCACGGGGATACCCGTGGGCACGCTCGCCATCGGAGCCAGCGGCGCCGCCAACGCGGGACTGCTCGCCGCGGCGATCCTGGCCCGACGCTCTCCCCAGATTCGCGAGGCTCTGGCTTCGTTTCGTCAGGCCCAGACCGACGCCGTGGGAGAGTCGCCGTGCTGAGCCCGGAGACCCTCTTGAACCCCCCGGCGACCCTGGGCGTGATCGGCGGCGGACAACTCGGCCGGATGTTCCTCCAGGCGGCCCAGCGCCTCGGCTTTCGCACGATCACCCTGGCACCGACGGCCGACTCCCCCGCCGCGCAGATCGCCCACGCGACGGTCGTCGCCCCCCCCGATCACCTGCCCGCGCTGCGGTCCCTCGCCGAACAGGCCGACGGCGTGACCGTCGAATTCGAAAACGTCTCGGCCCCGGCCCTGCGCTGGCTCGCCCGACGACGCATCGTCCGACCTGGCTGGCGCACCGTCTGGGTCAGCCAGAACCGGCTCCGCGAAAAAACGTTCTTGCGTGAGCATGAATTTCCCCACGCCCCGTGGCGACCCGTCCGCACGGCCGACGAGCTGGCGGCGGCGGGCGCGAGCCTGGGGACTCCCTTGATCCTCAAGACCGCGTCCTCGGGGTACGACGGCAAGGGCCAGGCGCGCGTCGAGCACCCCGACGAACTCGAGCCGGCCTGGGTCGCTTTGGGCCGAACTCCTTGCGTCGCCGAGGGTTGGGTCAGGTTCGCCGCGGAAGCCTCGGTCGTCGTCGCGCGGGGGGCCGACGGTCGGGCCGTGGCCTATCCGGTCGCGCGGAACCAGCATCGTCGCCACATTCTCGACGCGACCGACATGCCCGCCGCGGTGGGCCCCGTGGTCGCGCGGGAGGCCCAGGGGTTCGCCCTGGCGATCGCCCAGGCGCTGGGGACCGTGGGGGTCTTGACCGTCGAGTTCTTCCTGACGGAGGATGGGGGTCTCCTCATCAATGAACTGGCCCCCCGGCCTCACAACTCGGGCCATCTCACGATCGAGGCCGCCGTGACCAGTCAGTTTGAGCAACAGGTCCGCGCCCTCTGCGGCTGGCCCCTTGGATCGTCGGCGCTGGTGAGTCCGGCGGCGATGGTCAACCTGCTGGGGGACCTCTGGGCGGGGGGCGAACCCGACTGGCGGGCCGCGCTGGCGCGCGACCCTGGCGTCAAGCTGCACCTTTATGGCAAGCGAACTCCGGCGATCGGGCGGAAGATGGGCCACCTCACCGTCCTCGACCCCGACCCCGAGACGGCGCTGGCGCGTGCCTTCGAGGCTCGACGACTTCTGACCACCCGGCCTTGAAGGCCGCACGATCCGATGCGCCTGGCCTCTCCCCACTGGCTGATTCTGCTCGTCCTCGCGCCGCTACCCTGGCTCGTGGCTCACTATCGGCCGCGACTCCGCTGGCCGAGCCTCGACGGCTTTCCTTCCCGAGGTTGGCGACGGTGGGCGGCCCAGGTCGGTTCGCTCCTGCCCGGGGGACTTCAGGGGCTGGCCATCGCGTGTCTGGTCGTCGCGCTGGCGAGGCCGACGTCGGTCGCGGGTCGGTCGAGGATCGCGGGACAGGGCGTGGCGATCGTCGTGGCGCTGGA
>JBFWRA010000104.1:0-8394 GCA_050249155.1 Isosphaeraceae bacterium
GGAACTTGATTTCCCTACATCGCCTGAGACGCGCCCACCTCCTCGCGTCGTGCTCGGTCATTCGTCCAGTCCCGGGGAAGCGTCGGCCAAGGATTGACGAGTGCATGCTCCTTGGGCGTTCTGTGAACCCTGGAGCGCCCGACTGGGCGGTCGTCGACCTCGCCGTCGCGACCACGACACGGGATCTCGCCCGTAACGAACGAGATCCCGGCCGACCTGGCATCCCTGGCTTTCCTTCAACTCAACGCGTTGCGAAATCAGGGCCGTCGACGGGGCCGCTTGACGGTCTCCGAGGAACTGGCGTTGACGTTATCGAGAAGGCTGGCGAAGAACAGGTCCTGGCCCGAGGCACCCTGGATCACGTTCGCCGCCAGGTCGTCCCAGACGCGATCGTCGCCAAGCAACCCACCGGAACCCGTCAGTCTGGCCACGCGCGTGGCGTAGCTCACCGACGAGGTCCACTCGTCCATGATCGCGCGGAGGGCCGCGAGGTCGTCGTCGTGATCGGTCGTCCCCCCGATGAGGAGATCGTCCCCCGCGACTCCGTTGAGGACGTCCGCCCCAAGACCGCCGATGATCAGGTCGCGACCGTTGCCGCCGGTCAGTGTGTCCTGGCCCGCGCCTCCGACGATCACGTTCGGGGCGTTGGTCCCCTTGATGACGTCGTCGCCGTCGCCGCCGAACAGGAACGTGGGGATGCCCAGCCCGCCGGCCACCTGGATATCGTCGTGACCGTCGCCGCCGTATACGATGATGTGTCCGGTCGGTGGATCAACCACGGTCGCGACGCCGTTGACGATGAACTGGATTCGCCCCGCGTCGCCGCCGGGATTGACGACGATCGAATCGTTCCCCGTCGTCCCACCGATCACCAGGGCCGTCCGGGTGGGGTCGCGGGGATCGGCCTGGAACGCGAAGCCGCCGATCGTGATGACCCGAGAGATCGGTTCGCCAAGCCCGCCATCCTTGTCCACCGCTCGCACGGTCTGAGTGAAGGCTCCGGCCGTCGAGTAAACATGGGTGGCGGAATGAATCTGAAGGCCGGGACCGAACGACTCGACGCTCGAGCCGTCGCCCCAGTCCACCAGGAAGGTGTAACCCGCGGCGCGATCGTCGCTGGAGACGTCCGTGGCGCTGACGTGGAGCGTGCGAATCTGTCCCCTGACGCCCGTGGCGTCGCCGCCTGTGGAAGCCGTCGGCGCGACGTTGCCCAGGACGACGTCTCGGCTGGCCACCACGCTGGTCGCTCCGTCCTTGTCGGTGGCCGTCAGATGAACGCGGTAGATCCCGTCGTCGTCCGGGTTGATCGTGATCGAGGCGTCGGTTCCCGAGCCGAACGGCTGGAAGGTCGCGCCGCCGTCCCGGCTGCGCGAAACCGTCCAGGCGTGGGTGAACCCGGCCGTCGTGTCCGGCCCGGATGGGTCGGTCACGTGACTGTTCAGCACGAAGGCCGTGCCCTCGACGCCCGAGCCAACTCCCACGATGACCGCCGTCGGCGCGAGATTGGCAACCGCGACCTGAAGTGTGAGCGACGTTTCCGCCGTGCTCAGGTTCGAGGACTCCCGAGTGAACGCGGTGATCACGAGGCTGACCGTGGCCGGCCCGTCGGGAACGGTCAGTGTCAGACCGACCAGGTCCGCGAGGTCGAACTGCCAGACGTCAAGGCCATTGAACTGATCGGGCAGCCGCGTGCCGTGGTTGAACCACGCGCCGATCGGGACGCCACGGATCCGGGTGGGCATGAGGAACTCCGAGCCGTCGTCGTCCGCCAGCGCCGGGGTGATGACCACGGGAATGGGCGAACCTTCCTCGCCGCCGGGGCTGGCGACGGTCACGGTCGGGTCGTCGGCGACCGCCGTGACGGCGACGTTCACCGTGGCCGTCGCGGTGCCGCCATCACCGTCGCCAACAGTGTATGTGAAGCTGTCCGAACCCGCGTAGTTGGCGGCCGGAGTGTAGGTCAGCGTCCCATTCGCGTTGATCAGAACGCTCCCGTGAGCGCCCTGCGTGACGGCCACGACCGTAAGTGGATCGCTGGCCCCGGCCGGGTCGGAGTCATTGGCCAGGACCGCGATCGTGACGGGGGTGTCCTCGGCCGTCGAGGTGACGTCGGCGGCGACCGTCGGTGGGGCGTTTGTCACGACGAACGAGGCGACCGTGGTGCCGACCGCGCCGGTGTCCGCGTTCGTGGTCGTGAGAGTGACCGTGTATTCTCCGTCGTCGCCCAGGACTCCGGTGAAGGTCGGTCCGGCGCCGCTGGCGAACGGCTGGCCGTCGCGGGTCAGCGACCAGTCGAAGCTGAGAAGATCCAAGTTTTCCGGGTCGAAGGAGAGGACCGTGAAGGTCAAGGACGATCCCTCCGGTACGGAGGAGGTGAGACCGCCGATCTCGTCCGCGATCAGGTCGGTGACGGACTCGACGCTGGAATAGGAGATCGGCGCGCCGTCGATGGTCAGCGTGCCGGCTCCAGGCGCGCCGTATACGTGCGAGACGCTGGAGGCGGTGCCATCAAGGACGGCCAGGCTGTCGCCGGCCTGATCGCCTCCCTGGAAGAAGAGCCCCGCCGCGAGGAAAGCACCGGCGTCGAGAAGGTCGACCCGCAGTGAGTTCGCCACTCCGTTCGCGCCGATGATGGTGATCGGCACGGGCGTGGACAGCGCGCCTGCGAAAACGATCTCGTCGTTGCGTTCGAGGGTGATGAAATCGCCTTCGATCGAGAGATTGATCTGGTTGTCTCCATCGTCGGCCGGCGCTGTATAGACGAAGGGGTCGTCATCGGCGATCGTGCCGAGGACGATGCCGCGGGACGGAATGGCGTGTTCAGCCTGCGAGAGGACCACCAGAAACGCTTCGTCGCCCTCGAAGATCGTGTCGCCGTGGACGAGAACCTGGAACGTGCGTGGTGACGTGTCGCCGGGTGCCCAGGTGAGCACTCCCGAGGCCGCTTCATAGTCGACGCCGTCGAGGGTCGCGGTGGAATCGGCGGTGTCGTAGCGGACGCTCACAGTCTGGGTCGAGGGCCGATCAAGCGTGGCGGTGAACTCGTAAAGCACGGCGCCTGAGTCGGTCTCGACGTGAGTCACGTCGCTGATGAGGATCGTGCTGGGAACCACGTCGTTCGCCGGGGTCGCCGCGATCAGGTCGGTCAGCGCCTGGCCCGTGCTCGACGCGAGAACGTCGGCGACGTCGACGAGCCCCGCGCCGAGGTCCGCCAGTTGCTTGCTCACGCCCACCTGCGCGACCTTCTGGACCTTGGACATCGTCTTGAGGAAACTCTCGTCGGGCGTCTTCTCCACCGCGTTGATCCGCTTGTTCCCCTCCGCGACGACCTTCGCCGCTCCCTCGACGATGGCCGGGTCGAGGATGATCCCCGTCTCGTACAGCACACCCTGGATCAACGCCTCGGCGACGGCGGCTTCGCTCAGGTCGAGAATCGATCCCTCCTCGACGATCTTCGCGGCGAGGTCGTCGTAAGCCACCCTCGCCAGGAAGTCGAGAGGAATCCCCTCCAACGCGCCGCCGACGAGGCTCATCACCTGCTCGACGGTATCCGTGAGCTGGGAGTCCGCCGCGAAGACGATCGCTCCATCGATCAAGCCCTCCATCGTCGCGGCGATCGGGTCGAACCGAGTGAGATCGACGTCCGCGGGCAACCCCAGCGCCTCCCCCACCCGCGCCGCGGCTTGCTCGAGCGTCATCCCGTGGTTCTCGACCAGCGCGGACATCACGCTCGTGAACGGGCTGACGACGAAGCTTCCACCCGGCGCGATGAGCGGACTCGACATGACGGTCCCCGAGGCCGTGTCCACGCCTCCGATCGCGACCATCCGCCCCTCGTCCGGATTGACGACGCCATCCTCATTGAGGTCGAAGACCTCGGGGATGGACATGAAAAACAGACCGTTTGGCTGTGTCGTGGCCGACGGTTCGTTGGGCTCATCCGGCCCCTGGATGCCGTCGCCGTCGAGGTCCAGGAAGTCGTGGACGCCGTTCTTGTTGGCGTCGAAGAACACGAACGAGCCGGACACGTAGCCTCGCGTCACGAGCGCGATCTGGCCTGCGCCATAATACAATGGGCCGCTATCCACGATAATCGGGGTTGGGTTGAAATCGATCGGAGTGAACGAACTCACCGGGTCGTCGCTCTCGATCATGAGGGTGTACGACTTCGACTTTGTCGAGGTGCGCGTGGCATGGGTCGGCGAGCCGATCGTCATGACGACCGATTCGGGGTACTCGATCTCCGAGTCGTTCCTCACATTGACGGTGAAAGTCGCCGAAGTCCGGTTCGGCGGGATGCTGATCGTGACCTTGGCTCCCGACACCGACACTGTGCTCGTGCTGGTGATCGTGTAATCGTATGTGGACCCAATCCTCGCGGTTCCCGAGAGGTTGATCGGGACCGTGACCCAAAGCGGGGTCGCGTTGGTAAGCGCCAGGTCGACCGTGAAGCTGCCGGACGGCTCCTGGATCGTCTTGGGCTTGGAGGCGAAATAGACGACCGGGAAGTCGTTCTCCTCGATCGTGGTCGTGTAACTCGAGGGGTTCGCGAGCCCGCCGCTAGTGGTGGGCGTGACGAGAGTCGTCGTGAAAGTCACGCCGGCCCCGAAGAACACGTCGTCGATGACGTCCATCCCGAGCGTGGCGAACTTATCGCCGGCGGCGATGGTCACGGAGTTCCACCCGGTATAATCCGTGCCCTTCACCGCGCCGTTCGCTTTCGGCTTCGTGTACTTGACGGGCACCGTGACGTCGAGGTTGGACGGGGCCGAGATGTAAACAGGAACCGACGCGTCCCCGTCGCCCTCCCCGACCGACCGCTCCACAGTCGTGCTCTTGGGGCTTGCCGTCTTCGCCGGGGTCGTCGCGGTCGTCTTCGTGACGAAGGGCAGAAAGGAAACCAGAGGGTCGTTGTCCTTGATCGTGACCGTGTGTTTCCATTTGGCGGTGCCCGGGGTGTACGGGACGTCGACAGGACCGGTCCACGTCCCGAATTTCAATTCGAACGTTTCCGTGGGCTCGTTGGACGTGTCCTTCTTGATGGTCACGCTCACGGTCGCGGTCTTGGTGAGGGAGTCCCCGGGGAAATCAAAGGAGAAGTCGGTGAACGCATAGTCTGACGTCGTGAGTTGACCGTCGACCACTCGAACCTGCACGCTGATCGGTTGACTCGAAGCGTTGCTGAGCTTCGCGCCAATCGTGAGGACGGTGCCATTCGATCCGTCGTCTTCCCAGACCGTGGAACTCCATGTGACGAACTCAATCGTCGGTTCGTCGTTGTAGGCGATGCTTCCCAGGAAATTCCACGTCGCGCCCGCCTGGGCATTGGTCATCGCGCCCATCGCGATGCGGAACGACTCCCCGAGCTCGCCGACGGCGTCGTTCCGCACCGACAGGGTGACCGACCCCGACGTCTGGTTGGCCGGGATGGTGATCATGGTGCTCGACAGGGTGTAATCGGCGTCATAAGTGGCGCTATAGGTCGAGTCGGGCACGAGCTGGATGGTCACTGGAAATGGGGTCGGCTGAGAGAGCTGAACGGTCAACGTGTAGGAGTCACCTTCTTTGAAGCTCTTCCTCAAAGTGCTGAAATTGGCACTCGGGGCATCGTTCGCGGCGATCATGACGGTGTGCGTGAGCGGCGCGCCGGGCACGGTCGACTTCGTCGCGTTGACCGGCGTCCCCATGTTCAGGATGATCAGCTCGTTCCCCTCGGGGGACGTGTCATCCACGAGGTTGATCGTGAGGCTACCCTCGAACGATCCAGCCGGGATCACGATCGAGGAAGCGGTCGGCAGCGAGTAATCGCTCCCGAGCGTCGCCGAGCCGGAGAGCGCGAGGGGGACCGTCACGTCGCGTCCCGAAATCGCCGACAACCTCGCCTTCACCGTGGCCGAAACGGAGACCTCGGCGACAGACTGGCTGGCGGTGGTGAAGGTGACTGTCGGCGCCGCATCGTTGTCCAGGATCGACAGCGTGTGTGTGGTCAGGGTGCCGAGGCGGAACCCCGCGCCCGTGCTCAGTGCGAGCGCGAGCGACTCGGTCGCCTCATTCAGCGCGTCGTCCACGACCGTGATCGAGACCGTGCCGCTGGTCGCGCCCGCGGGGATGAGGACACTCGTCGATCCGAGTGAGTAGTCACCCGCGCCCGCGGTGGCGCTCGTTACTGAAATGGGCACCAGCAGGTCGGCCGGCGCGGGCCGGTCGAGCTGGACCACGATGGTCGCGGTCCCGGCGGATTCGGCGACGGTTTGCGAGGCGAGGGCGAAGGCCACGGTCGGCGTATCGTTGTCGAGGATCGTCACCTCTCCCTGGTCGTCCCCGATCGTCAATCCGTTGGGGGACGAGAGGTTCACGAGGAAGTTCTCGGTCGGCTCGCTGATCGCGTCGTCGATCGTCGTGATCGCCCTCGTCGCCGAGACACTTCCCGCGGGGAAGTTGACGGTGAAGCCGAGGCTGAATCCCGAGAAATCGACGCCGGACTCGGCGATCCCGTTGACGGTGGTGATCCGGACCGAGGTGTCCCGGTTGCTGGGGCGAGACAGGGTCAGGGTCACGACGGCCGATTCGCCTTCGGTGACCGTCACGTCCCCGATGCTCACGACGGGGAGCGTCGGGTCGAACACCCAGGGCTCGCGGCCTCTCGTCCCATCGTCGGCGCTGAAGTAGAGTTTACCCGCATGGGCACGTAGCGAGGCCGGAGCCGAACTCCCAGTCGGGTTGACGTCGGCGGCCAGCGCCGCCAGGCCGGTCGACGGGTCGTAGCGCCAGAGTTCGTTGCCCACGGAACCGTTGTTCGCGGTGAAGTGGATCTGACCGTCGAACACCGTGAGCGCGTTGGGATCCGAACCCGCGAAGGCGTTGAGGTCGGCGGCCAGCGAGGTGGCGTTGGTGGCGACGTCATGCCGCCAGAACTCGCGCCCCGTGACTCCGTCGTCGGCCGCGAAGTAGAGCCGATCCTGATGGACGATCGGGCTCGTCGCGCCGAGTCCGAAGGCCGAGCCGGACCCCGCTCGAATATCGGCCACAAGTTCGACGACGCCCGTGCCGGCGTGGTAGCGCCAGAGCTCGCGACCGGTCGCGGCGTTCTGCGCGTAAAAGTACACCCAATTCAAGGCCCCCTGGATCGGTCGGGTGGGGGTCGCGCTCCCGGCCCCAGGCTCGACGTCGGTGATCCTGGTCGTCGTACCCGCGACGGAGTCGTGCCGCCATAACTCCCGTCCGTTGATCCCGTCGTCGGCGCTGAAGTAGAGCGAGCCGTAGGCCTCGCCGAAGGACGTGGGGGTCGACCCGACGGACCCGGGTCGGACGTCGAACACAAGGGACGTCGCGCCGGTGTCGAGGTCGTACCGCCAGAGCTCGTTTCCGGAGAGTCCGTTATTCGCCGAGAAGTAGAGCCGCGAGCCGAGCGGAGTGAGGTTCGTGGGGAACGATCCGGCTAGGCCCGGGCGTGTGTCGGCGACGCGTTCCGTGACGCCCGTGAGCGGGTTGTGACGCCAGAGCTCGTTGCCGGCGACGCCGTCGTCCGCCGTGAAGTACAGAGAATCGCCGAACGCCACCGTCTCGCCAATGTCGGCCCCCCCCGCGCCGGCCCAGACGTCGGCGACGCGCGCGGTGGCGTTGGTGGCCGGGTCGTGCCGCCATAGCTCCCGACCCGTCACGCCATCCGTGGCGACGAAGTAAAGTTGATTGTTCAGAACGGTGAAGGGCTGATCGATATTGTCGAGGGCGCTACCGCTTCCGCCGTTGATATCGGCGACGCGCGAGGTCGTGTTGGTCGATGGGTCGTGCCGCCATAGCTCCCGACCCGTCACGCCGTCGTCGGCGTTGAAGTACAACACGCCGTTGAGTGGGGTGAAGGAGATCGGCGAGGAGCCGGCTCCGGCCCTCAGGTCCGCGACGAGGTTGACCGATGACGGAAGCACGCGACCTTCCATGAACTCCAGGCTCGGACGGACTCCCGTTCGTCGAGTGGTATCCAGACGCCGCGCGTGGTTCCGGCGACGCAGTGACCGGGAGTGCTGCGATTGGTGACGCATCGTTGGGCCTTTCCTGGGGTGAGAGAGTTGCCGACGCCGAGGCAATGCGTTACGGAGCCAACGTCGTGAACCCAGGCCATGGCGGCGGGTGGGCCGGCGGTCTGGGAGAGCTTTTCGATGAGTCCGCGTCGTCCGCGCGCAGGGAGCGCGTCGGACGCGGCGCGGCTTGGGGTAACGCCTTCTTGCCCTGGCGGAAGGTCAACACGCCCTCGCCTTCCCAGGCGTAGCCGACGGGGTCGCTGGAACCCAGGATGAAGGGCTCGGACCACGCGACCATGAACCAGCGACCCGACACGCCGGCGAACTTTCCCGACGATTCATTCGGACGCGGCACGAAGTCGGCCAGCCAGAGGGC
>JBFWRA010000105.1:0-8373 GCA_050249155.1 Isosphaeraceae bacterium
AGTCGCCACTCTCCGACGAGATCCAGCGATCCCTGGGCGAGTGGGACGGTACGGAGTCCTCGCTCTGGGACGTCGGGCGCCGTTGGCGATTTCGAGCCAGAGTGCCGCGGCGACTCGCGACCTCGACGCCAGCGACGACCGAGGCGGAGACCCCGCTCGGGTCGGTCGGATGGGGGCCTGGCGAGACCTGGCCCCTGGGCCAGGACGCGGCCTTCGCATCGCTCCTCGCCGACCGATTCGTGACTGTGGGGGGGATCGTCCAGGCCGTTGACGCCGCGATCGACGAGGGACTGGCCGCCGCCCGTCGGTTCGTTCCGCTCGCCGAGGGCTCTCTCTTGGCCCAGTCGCACGGCACGCGTTACCCGATCGTGCAGGGGCCGATGACCCGGGTGAGCGACCGCGCCGGCTTCGCGCGTTCGGTGGCGACCGAGGGCGCTTTGCCGCTGCTCGCGCTGGCCATGATGCGCCGGGACGAGGTGAATCGGACGCTCACCGAGGTCGAGGACGCGTTGGAGGGTCGTCCCTGGGGGGTTGGCCTGCTGGGTTTTCTTCCCACGGAGTTGCGAGAGGAGCAGATCCGTGAAGTGCTCGCTCATCGCCCTCCCTTCGCCTTGATCGCGGGAGGACGGCCCGACCAGGCGCGGGAGCTGGAACAGGCGGGGATTCGCACGTATTTACACGCGCCTTCTCCGCGATTGCTCGAACAGTTCCTTCGCGACGGTGCCCGGCGCTTCGTGCTGGAGGGCAGTGAATGTGGGGGACACGTAGGGCCCAGGACCAGCGCGATCCTTTGGGAACAAGCCGTGCGGGTCCTTCTCGATCGGGTCGATCAGGGGATGGACGCGACCGAGCTCCACGTCCTTTTCGCCGGAGGCGTGCATGACGCCCGGTCGTCCGCGTTCGTCGCCGCGACCGCCGCGCTCCTGGCGGCGCGGGGGGTCAAGGTCGGTGTTTTGATGGGGACGGCCTACCTCTTCACCGAGGAAGCGGTCGCGTCGGGGGCGATCGTCGAAGGCTTTCAGCGCGAAGCGATCGGTTGCGCCTCGACGGTCCTTCTGGAAACGGGTCCCGGGCATGTCGTGCGCGTCAGCCCGAGCCCCTTCGTGGACGATTTCACCAGGGAACGTGAGAGGCTTCAGCGCGCGGGCCAGGGCCCCGACGCGATTCGCGAGGCGCTCGAAGGGCTAAACGTGGGCCGGCTCCGGATCGCCGCGAAGGGTCTGGACCGGGCCAACGGGCGAGGCGGTCCGCTCGTGCCGGTGGAACCCGAGGGCCAACGAGCGCGCGGGTTGTACATGCTCGGCGAGGTCGCCTCCCTGCGCGACCGAGTGACGACCATCGCCGCCCTCCATCAGGCGATCTCGACCGAGGGGACCGCTCGGTTGCTCCAGGAGGGAGTCTCGGAGACACCCATCCGGAAGCGTCGGGCCAGGCCGTCGAACGTCGCGATCATCGGCATGGCGTCGGTCGTCCCGGGCGCGGCGGAGGCACGCGCCTTCTGGGAAAACACACTCAGAGGTGTCGACGCCATCACCGAAGTTCCCGAGGACTTATGGGACTGGCGTATCTATTTTGACGTCGACCCGAAGGCCCCCGACAAGATCACGTCACGTTGGGGGGGATTCGTCCCCGAGATCCCCTTCGACCCGGTCCGGCACGGGATGCCTCCCGCGAGCGTCGCGTCGATCGAGCCTCTGCAACTCATCACGCTGGAGGTCGCGCGAGCCGCGATCCAGGACGCCGGTTACGCCAGGCGTCCGTTTCCGAGGGAACGAACCGCCGTGGTGATCGGGGCCGGAGGGGGCGCGGCGCAGCTCGCGATGGGATACGCCTTCCGGTCTTACCTGCCCATGCTCGACACGGTCTTTCCCGGGGCGGGGACGGAAGCGCTCCAACGCTGCCGATCGCTCCTGCCCGAGTGGACCGAGGATTCCTTCCCCGGCATCCTCCTGAACGTCGCGGCGGGGCGCGTGGCGAACCGGTTCGATCTGGGGGGCGCGAACTACACCGTGGACGCCGCCTGCGGTTCGTCGCTGGCCGCGGCCGCGACCGCCGTCCGGGAACTCGAGTCGGGCGCGGCCGACCTGGTGTTGCTGGGCGGGGCCGACACGGTTCAGAATCCGTTCACCTATCTCGCGTTCAGCAAAACGCAGGCGTTCTCCCCGCGAGGGCGCTGCCGACCGTTCGACGCCAAGGCCGACGGGATCGTGATCAGCGAGGCGGTCGCCGTCGTCGTCCTGAAGCGGCTCGCGGACGCTGAACGGGACGGCGACCGGATTTACGCGGTGATCAAGGGGCTGGGCTCGTCCAGCGACGGCCGCGCCAAGGGGCTCACCGCGCCCCGACGGGAAGGCCAGGTCCGCGCCCTTCGACGCGCTTACGAGAAAGCTGGGATCTCCCCGGCGACCGTGGGCTACGTCGAGGCGCACGGCACGGGCACCGCCGTGGGGGACGTCGCCGAGGTTCGGGCGCTGACCGACGTCTTCCAAGAGGCCGGCGCGGAACCGGGTCGATGCGCGCTTGGCTCCGTGAAGTCTCTCATCGGGCATACGAAGTGCGCGGCGGGACTCGCCGGCCTCATCAACGCGAGTCTCGCCTTGCACCATCGAGTGCTGCCGCCGACCATCGGCGTCGAAACCCCCAACCCCAAGGCCGACTTGGCTGGCGGCCCCTTTCACCTCAGCACCAGGGCGAGACCCTGGGCACGCACGCGGCCGGACCTTCCCCGGCGCGCGGGAGTCAGCGCGTTCGGGTTCGGCGGCACGAATTTTCACGCGGTCCTGGAAGCGTACGAGGAACGGGACGTGGAGCGTCCCCCGGCGATCGTCGACTGGAGCGCCGAGCTATTCCTCTGGCGGGCGACCCATACCGAAGCGTTGATCGAACAGGTCGACCGCTTGCGAGACGCCCTGCGAGCGGATCCATCCGTTCCCCCGCGAGACGTCGCCCACGCGCTCGCGGTGGACACGTTTGGGAACAGGGGAATCGCCCTGGACGAGCCAGAAACGCGGCTCGGGCTGGTCGCGTCGACCGTCGCGGATCTCCTCGCGAAACTTGACGCGATCCGTCCTCGCCTGTCCAATCCGGCGGAGGCGTTCGTCGATCCCTCGGGCGTGTCGTTCTCCGGTCGTCCGCGAAAAGAAACCGGTCAGCTCGCGTTTCTCTTTCCAGGCCAGGGTTCGCAGTCGCCTGGAATGCTTGAGGAACTCTCGCTTCATTTTCCCGAGCTGGCGTCGAGCTTCGACGACGCGGACCGGACGCTCGCGGCGCGGGGATGCGCGGTGGTGGGGCCGCTGGTGTTCGCGCCTCCGACCTGGAGCGCTGGCGAGGCCGAGGCGCGGGCGAAGCGACTGGCCGCGCCCGAGGTGGTCCAACCGGCCCTGGGCGCGGCCGCGGTAGGGCTGCTGGACCTGCTGAATCGGCTGCGAATCGAGCCTCAAATGCTCGCCGGACATAGCTATGGCGAGCTCGTGGCCTTGCACGCCGCGGGAGTATTCGATCGCGAACGGCTCACGATCCTGTCCGAAGCGCGGGGACGACTCCTGCGCGACGCCGCGGGGGCGGAACCTGGAATCATGGCGGCCATGCGCGCCAGCGATGAACAGGTCCAATCCCTCTTGCGGAACATCCCTGGCGTGGTCGTCGCCAACCACAACGGGCCCTCCCAGACGGTGATCTCGGGCACGGCGACGGCGGTTCGCCAGGTCGTCGAGACGGCGAAGGCCCAGGGAATCTCCGCGCAAGTGGTGCCGGTCGCCTGCGCGTTCCACTCTCCGCTGGTCGCCTCCGCGTCGGGCCCCCTGGCGGCCCTCGTCGCCGAGGCGAACCTCGACCCGCCTCGGTGGCCGGTTTACTCGAACCTGACCGCCGCGCCCTACCCGGTCGAGCCCCACCAGATCGCCAGTCAAGTCGGCGAGCACCTGCGGGGGCGGGTTCGCTTCGCCGACATGGTCGTGGCGATGCATGACGCGGGTGCCCGAGTGTTCGTGGAAGTCGGGCCGGGCGGCGTTCTCACCTCACTCCTGGGCTCGATCCTCCAGGGCCGTGACCATCTCGCGGTCGCGCTCGACGGCCCGGGACGCCGGGGACTCGCCGGCCTATTTCAGTCACTGGCGAGGCTCTTCACCGCGGGAATCGACCTCGACCCGCGCCCCTTGACCGCCCACCGATCCCCGGGCGCTCTCCGATGGAGGGGAGGCTCCTTCGAGCGGGACGTCCCAAAGCCCTCGGCGACGACCTGGCTGGTCAACGGGACCCGGGCGAGGCCAGCCGTGGGGCCGGAGCCCCCCCGTTTTGGTCCCGGACGACCCTTGCCTCAAACCGAGAAGCCCTCGCCCCTCGCCTTGCCGTCATTCGAGACCGCGGGGCGATCCGGTTCGCCCGCCGGCCCGGCGGACAAGGTTCTGGCGGCGTTTCAGGAGAACATGCGAACGTTTCTCGACGTGCAACGGTCGACGATGCTCTCCTATCTTTCGTCCGCGCCGGTGGTCGTCGGTCACGCGCCCTCGTCGAATGGCGTCGCCTCGCATTCGCGAAACGGGAAATCGCACGTGGAGGAGCCGCCGCGCGCGACCCGTCCGGTCGAGGGGAGTGTCCGGGACCGGTTGATCGAGATCATTGGAGGCAGGACGGGCTATCCCACCGAGCTTCTCGGGCTGGAAATGGACCTGGAGGCCGACCTCGGCATCGATTCGATCAAACGTGTCGAGATCTTGGGAAGTCTGCGCGACTCGTTCCCGGAACGATTCGACGGGTCCGAGTCCGACGTGATGGAGCGACTTTCCAGGGCGCGAACCCTGGGGGCGATCGTCGAGGAACTGGACCGCGCTCACAGCCGGCCGAACCTGGCAACCCAGGGTGGGCACCACGGGAACGGCGTTCCAAACGGCGTGGTCGACCCTCCCCCATTGGCGATCGGCACGCGACGGATGCGCCCTCAGCTCGTCGAGGCGCCTCTAGCTGAAGCCGCGCGTGCTTTCGATTTCCAGGGTGGCGTGGTCGTCATCGTGGACGATGGACCTGAACTGTCCGTGGCGGTGGCCGAACGCCTCCTGACTCAGGGCTTACGGCCGATCCGCGTTCGTCGGCGCTCGGGAGCGTTCCAGTCCTTCGGCGACGCGGCCTATGAACTGGATCTCGCGAGCGAGTCCGAGGTGGCGAAGCTGTCGAGCGTGGTCAGGGAGAAGGGGCGCGTCGTCGGATTGCTGCACCTGTCGGGATGGAGCGTACCCGAGACGATCCCATTGGCGTCCGTGTGGGCGGATCTCCTCGCCCCGGAGCTCCAAGGCGCGTTTCTGCTGGCCAGGGCGTTCGCTCCAGACCTTGAGGAATCCGCCAGGAGGGGGGGGGCGTTCTTTCTCGCGGCGACCGCGATGGGAGGCGCGTTCGGCTCCGAACCGGGTCCGCATTTCACCTTCGCGACGGGGCAGGGGGCCCTGGCGGGGCTCGTCAAGTCGTTGGCCCGGGAATGGCCCAGCGTTCGGGTTCGTGTGGTCGACGTGGACCCGAACGAATCCCACGACCGATTGGCTTCCAGGCTGCTCGCCGAAATCAACGCGGACGATCCACGCTTCGAGGTGGGGTATCGACGGGGGAACCGTGTCGCGCCGCTCACCTTGGAAAGTCCCCTGATCCGTTCGAGTGAACCCTCATTCACACTTCCGGAGCGAGCCCCGATCCTGTTCACCGGTGGGGCTAGGGGCATCACGGCGGCGGTGGCCGAGGACTTCGCCGAGCGCTGGCGTCCCACCATCCTGCTTCTGGGAACGACCACGCTGCCGGACGAACCCGAGCCCGAGGCCCTCGCCCGTCTGACCGATCCCGGCGCCATCAAGGGGTACCTCCTCTCCCAGCTGCGGACCAATGGAAGCTCGCCGACTCCGACGGTCCTGGAACGGGCGTACCGGGAGGTGGCGCGGGTCCGGGAGATCCGGGACACCCTGGGGAGACTCAAGGCGCTCGGGGCCCAGGCCGAGTACGCGGCCCGCGACGTTCGCGACGCGTCGGGGCTCAAGGCGACGCTGGATCGCTGGAAGGAGACCCACGGACCGCTCGCCGGCTTCGTCCACGGCGCGGGATTGATCGAGGACCGGCCGCTTCGCGACAAAACCCTGGAGTCGTTCAACCGGGTCGTGGGCGTGAAGCTTGAAGGCGCGCTGAATCTCGCGAGCCTCGTGGACCCGACCAGCCTGCGATTCGCGGCGTTCTTCTCATCGGTGGCGGGGCGATTTGGGAACCTGGGACAGACCGACTACGCCTCGGCGAACGAGGCGCTCAACAAACTGGCGCTCTGGCTTGACCACCGATGGGACTGTCGAGTCGTCTCGATGATCTGGGGCCCCTGGGCGGGGTCGGGGATGGCCCACCAGATCGGGGATCGATTCGCCCGTCGAGGAATCGGCATGATTGACCCTGTGGATGGGAAATCGAGACTCGCCGAGGAACTCCTCCACGGACGCGAGGGCGAGGTCGAGATCATCGTGTCAGGCGCGTTGGGCGACCTTTCGGACACGACGTTGGTGAGGACCGGGCGATGAGCATGGCCATTCACCCCGACCCGGAGCCTCGACGTCGCCGGCGACGTGGGAAACGGCCCTGGAACGTCGCCGTGATTGGGCTCGCCTACCTTCGCGGCGAGGACGGGAACCCCGAATCCTACTGGCGGAACGCGGGAAAGTCTCAAGGCTCAGGATTTCAGGCCGTCCTGGACGATCCTGGGCTTGATGAGCTGGCCGACGTCGCCCGCGAGGCCCTTGACGACGCGGGCGTCAGGCGGGACGCCGAGGCGAACGTCGCGCTGATCCTCGGTCGAGAACGTTCCGAGGAAGCGATTCGCCCCGTGATCGCTTCACGCGAGCAGGCCGTCGCTCAATCGATCGCGATCATGAGAGCGCTTCATCCCGAATGGTCGGACGACGATCTCGACGCGCTTCGCTCGGAGTTGATCAATGGTCGGACGATCGCGACCTCGCGGTCACAGGTCACCGCCGCGACGCTGGCGGAACGGCTGAATCTCCGCGGCTCACTCGCCGCGTGGGACGTCATCGGCTCGTCGCTGGTCGCGATCGAGCGCGGTGGTCTGGGGGTCGCGCGGGGCGAAGCCGAACTGGGTCTTGTCGTGTCGATCGACGCCCGGGACCTCGCGATCACCGGGGTCGTCTTGAAGCGACTCGAGCACGCCGAGGGTGACGGGGACAGGATCTACGCCGTCATCAAGAATCTCGCGACCACGAATCCCACGCGCCGCCGGACGGCGCGTCCGAACGACGCGATCGAACGCCTGGGAGGATCGACCACCGCGACCGTCGCCAGGCGCGTGGAGGGCGCGTCGCCGTTGCTCACGGCGGCGATCTCGCTACATCATCGCGTGCTCACTCCAGAGCGCGACGAACCCGGCCCGGACGAGCCCGTTTCCGTTCGACCATGGATTCACGGAGACGGGACACGCCGGAGGAGGGCCAGGATCGAGGCGGTCGGCGACGACGGGCGTCAGGTTCGAGCGATACTTGAGGAGCACGCCCCCTCCGCGGATGGGCATCGAACTGGCTGGTTGACGAACTGGGAAACCGAGGCGATCCTCACGGGGGCGGACGACCGCCGGGGGTGGGTCGAGGTCGCCAGCGCGTTGCTCTCATGGCTGGACGCCGGATCCAACGCGCGCGTTTCGCTGAAAGATCTGGCCGCGACGTTGAACCGAGGTCAGTCGTCGTTCCGGTTTCGGGTCGGCATGGTCGTCGCGACCGTGGACGAACTTCGGGATCGTCTGCGATCGACGATCACCAGGCTTTGCGAGCGAGGCCCGGCGTCGATCCGCGACGCGAGAGGCACGTATCTCTTTGAGGAGCCGCTGGCCGGTCCCGGCCGCCTGGCGTTCCTGTACCCTGGTGAAGGATCGCAATATCCAGGGATGCTGGCTGATCTCTGCCCGCATTTTCCCGAGGTTCGAAAAGTTCTTGACGCGTGTGATCGCATCGCCAGCGAGCGATCACATCGCCGGCGGCCCAGTGAGATCCTGTTTGGGCGACGTCCGGCGGACGACGCCGATCTCTGGTCGATCGGCACGGCGGTCAACGTCGTGCTCTCGACGCAGTGGGCCATCCATCAACTGCTCTCGGCGATGGACCTCGCGCCGGACGCGGTCGTCGGTCATAGCGCGGGAGAGATCCTCGCCCTGGCCGCGGCGGGCGTCTTCCACGCGGATCGCGCGCTGGAGGATCGGCTCGGCGAACTCGGTTCACTGTTCGAATCTCTCGAAGCCAGTGGCAAGGTCCCCGAGGCGACTCTCGTGGCCGTCGCGGCCGATCGTGGGCGCGTTGAGTCCGTCATCCGCGACCTGGACGATCGTGACCGTGTCATCATCGCGATCGATAACTG
>JBFWRA010000106.1:0-8335 GCA_050249155.1 Isosphaeraceae bacterium
CAACGAGTTCGCCATCGCCGCCAAGATCCAGGGCCGCGCCCAGCCCGTCGCCACCTGGTGCGAGCTGAACAAGCCCCAGCGCGACCACTTCAGCTTCCTCTGCAACCACGTCGAGGTGATGTTCCGCACCGGCCGTTCAAGCTACCCCGTCGAGCGCACCCTGATGGTCACCGGCGCGCTCGCGGCCATGATGGACTCACACGCCCAGGGAGGCGCGCGAATCCCCACGCCCCACCTGGCGGAGCTGACCTACTCGCCCGTCCCCGATTTTGGATCAATCGACGCACATTGATATCTCTATGTGACATGAATCCATTCAAGGGACGCGGGGCGCGGGGCCGCTCCGCGTCACGGCTTCGCCCCGCGAAACATCTTCAGCCAGGCCGCCATCAGGGCGTCGGGCAGCGTCTTCGACGCCTCGCACTCTTCCAGGGTCTTGCCCCAGTAGAAGCCCACCCAGCCATCGGCGAGCTTTTCCGACTTCGAGCGCTCCACGAACTCGCGTAGCTCCTCCGGCCCGCATTTCAGGCTGAACGTCTCCTCGATGACCAGGGGCTTGCCCCCCGCGCCTTCCTTGAATCCCTTCAGGGTCTCCATCGCCTCGTCCAGCTTGCCTCGTTCGGGGTAAAGGTGGACGCAGAGGAAGTCGAGGTCCGCGGCGATCGCCGAGGGGACGAAGCCCGAGGTCAGCCCGGGACGTTGCAAGCTCCAGGGAACCAGCCCGACCGTCACGAGGTGGTTCGGGTCGGCCTCGCGGACCTCGTTCGCCAGCGCCTTGACCCAGGCCGCGGCGATCTCGGGCCGGGGACGACCCGCCTGGTCCAGCGTCACGAACTGCACGAAGCAGAACCCGTCCGGGCCGCCGAACGGGGGACCAAGCCAGTCGCCTGGCTTGCGCTGGCCGCCTGGCACCACCGGCTCGTTCATCAGGTCATGGCAGAAGACCGCCGGGCTGTCCTTGCAACGCCCGGCGACGGCCTTCCAGAAGACCCTCTGCGCCGCCCAGCGGCCCGGCTCGTCCAGCGCGTCGAACCAGGCGGGAGTGTCCGACTTCCGGTAACACGCCAGGCCGGTGAGGTCCAGGTACAGGCCGGTCTTCTCGGCCAGGGCCAGGAGCATGCCCAGACGCTCCAGCGCCTCGGGCCGGGCCTCGGTCGCGGACTTCAGAAACTTGCCGACCTGAAGATGGATGCGGACGACGTTCGCCCCCAGGTCTTTCATCTCCGCGAAGTCGGCCTCGACCTTGGGCCACTCGGCCTCCCAGTAATCCTCGATCAGCCGGCCCGCCTCGTCGTGGTCGTAGTTGAACCCCCAGGGGACGAAGGGCCGGTTCTCTGGCCCGACCACGAAGCCCGCTCCCCCGGGCGCGACCTTGATGAACGTGGCGGGGGGGGCGGCCGACGCCATTCGAGGCGCGAACGTCGCCAGCGCCAGGAGTGTCGGAAAGGCGTTCCACCCTCGGGAAAGGCGAATCATGGCGGTGGTTCCGGAAAGTCCAGGGGAGTGTCGAGCCGGCCCACGGTTCCGGCCTTCTCCCCGATTCGAGCCGATCTCGCGACGCCTGGCAAGCCGGGTGATCTTTCTAAAAAAAGTTTGGAAACCGCGTAACACGCGACCCCGCTCGAGCGATTTAAAGGGTGAAGACCGCGAACGAAGTCAAATGAAACGGCGGAAAGGTGGGGTGAACGATGATCGGCTCGATGATCAACAGGCTGACCGGAATGATTCGAGGAACCGAGAACGCGAACTTCAACCACCGCCGAAACGTGCGACGTTTCCAGCCTGGCCTGGGAATCGAAGGGCTGGAAGGTCGGCTCGCCCCCGCGGGTTTCGGAATGGGCGACGGCTTCAACGCGGCCTTCGTCGACGGCTTCGGTGGCGGCCAGCGTGACCTGATCACCGTCGGCCTGCCCACCAACGCCGACCTGGAAGAGCCGACCGAGACCACCACCACCGAGACCGATCCGGTCGACATGAACCTGACCCCGACCCCGATCGGTGAAGGGGGAAGCCTGATCGCCTGATCCCGACGCGGTGGGACGTTCGCGGCCGCCCCTTTTCGTTCGGGGGCTCTTCAGAGACGGGTGAGGCCCAGGGTTTGACGACCCTGGGCCTCGCCCGTTTCTCGTTGGTTTCGCGCGCGCTGGCGAGGAAAGGTCCAGGGCCCGGGACGCGTTTGAGTGCGTTCCGAATTCCTGAAGCCCTTTCGGAACTGGGGAGGGGCTTCAAGGATTCACGTCGTTCCCCCTTGTGGTGGGGGTCGTTCGCCCTGACGATGAATCGTCATTCCCCGGGGGGTGGGGTCAGGCCTTCCCCACGATGGGCCGACGGCGGATGCTTCTCGGATTCAGGAATTCCCCTCAATAACCCCGCTCGTCGGCCGAACACAGTTCGATACCAACGACTCCCGAGGAACTCCGGCCATGGCGCTGACGTTCAAGATGGTGGCGTCCGAGATCCTGATGTGCGGGCTGAAGTCGGTTCCCGTCGCGGGCAAGGCGGTGGAGGTCGTGGACGCCATCCAGTCTCGTCATGAGAAGGCCCTGATGGCCGAGCGGCTTGAGGAGGTCCACGTCAAGCTGACGCGGGTCGAGGAACGCCAGCGCGCCCTGATCGCCGAGGAGATCCAGACCTTCCTCAGCACCCTGCGTCGGCCCGACCTGGGGGGTCAGGAACTCGACGAGGAGCTGCGGAACTTCCGACAGATCCAGGAGCAAGGCTGGAACCCCGGCCTCTTCGAGGGGATCTTCCTGAATAGCACGCACCTGGCCAAGCTCAAGGAGAAGCCCCAGATCTACGGCAAGGTGCTCGGCGATCACGAGGTGATCGACACCTCCCAGGAGATGATCCACATCTTGATGGACACCGCCGACCAGAAGACGCGGGTCCTGGAACTTTCCCCGGCGGCGTTCTCGCATGTGTTGACTCACCAACCCCGGGGGGTTCCCGAGGCGAGGCTTCAGCTGGGCGAGGGGGTCTGGGCCTATCCCGAGGCGGGACAGGGGATCGTCACGCCAGCGGGTTCGGCCCGAAAGTCCGCCGCCGCGACCAACACCGTCGGGATGACCCTGGTTGCGATCGCGCCGGGGGAGTTCACGATGGGGTCGGAGGAGAACGACGACGAGAAGCCTCCGCATCGGGTTCGGATCACGAAGCCGTTCCTGCTGGCGGCGCACCCGGTGACGCAGGGTCAATACCGGGCGGTGACGGGCCAGAACCCCAGCCATTTCAAGGGGTCGGACGACTTTCCGGTTGAGAGCGTGTCGTGGCACGACGCGGTGGCGTTTTGCAACACGCTGAGCGAGAAGGAGAAGAGGACGCCGTGTTACGGGATCAACGGGACGACGGTGATCCGGATTCCGGGCAACGGCTACCGCTTGCCGACGGAGGCGGAATGGGAATACGCCTGCCGGGCGGGGACCTCGACGCGGTTTTTCTTCGGCGATGACGAGTCGGAGCTTTGCGAATACGCCTGGTACGACGGGAACGCGAGCGGCCAGACGCAGCCGGTGGGTCACCGGAAGCCGAACGGCTGGGGCCTGTACGACATGCTGGGGAACGTCTGGGAGTGGTGCTGGGACTGGTACGATGATAAGTATTACGCGAAGTCGCCGCGCGACGATCCGGCGGGGCCGTCCTCGGCTTCTCACCTGGTGATCCGGGGCGGTTCCTGGCGCTACGAGCCGACGTTCTGCCGCCCGGCGTCCCGTGGCAGGTTCGAGCCGGTGCTCCGGGCCGGCATCCTGGGCTTCCGGGTCGCCACAGTCCAGGCGGGTTGACGCGGAGCCGTGAGGTGGAGGGCTGGAGGGGTTCGAAGCGGAGCCGAACCCCGACGAGCCCGGAACGGAATCCGCGGGTGCCCGGGTCAAAGCGCAGCGTGGCCCGGATTCGGCGGCGATTCCGGGTCACGCTGCGCTTTGACCCGGGCACCCGGTGAGTCTCGGGAGCGACCGGGTCACGAGCTTTGACCCGGGCACCCGGTGAGTCTCGGGAGCGACCGGGTCACGAGCTTTGACCCGGGCACCCGGGGTTGGGTTGGTTTGAAGAGGCCGGTGAGGAAGTCAGGCAAGAGATCGGAGTGGGCCTGGGCCTCTTGACCCAGCCCCTTGTTGAGTCGGAGAATCTTCCGTGGGTGCCCGGGTCAACGCTCGCGTGACCCGGTGGTGCCTTGTCCCTCGCGCGGAGCGGTTCGTCCCGGGGAGCCTCGGATCGATCGGTCGTCAGCCCAAGAATCGGCGGCGATTCCGGGTCACGCGAGCTTTGACCCGGGCACCCAGGACCCGAGCCCCCTGGTCATCGAAAAGTCATCGCAGGCCTGTTTCCCAAAGCGGATCGTGACCTGGTTTCGTCGGCGAATCCGGGTCACGCGCGCTTTGACCCGGGCACCCTTTGAGTCGAACGTCGGAAGGATACACCCAGCCTGAATCTCAGGACCTGGACCTCTTTCGACCCTCAATGCGTGCTGAGCCATCGACCTTCTTTTCGGCTCGTCCCATCAGCCAGGAGATCCCAGGGGCGTTTCCCGATGCGAGGCGGCCGACCCCGGAGACGGAGCCACGACGAACCAGGACACGCGCACGAATTGACCTTCAGTTGCCATCGAGGCTTCAGGTTCCTCTCCGCCGACCGCACCCGCCTCTGGCTGGCCGACGCGATCGAAGGAATGAGGGCATCGCTCGACGTCGCCGTCTGGGCGTACGTTTTCATACCGGAACACGTTCATTTGATCGTTTGGCCTCGTCGACCCGACGCCAAGGTCTCGGCGATTCTGAAGGCCGTCAAGGAGCCCGTGGCGCGACGGGCGACCTCGTACCTGACCCGACACGCGCCGGACTGGTTGCCCAAGATCACCGACCGCGGCTGTCGACATTTCTGGCTTCCCGGCGGCGGGTACGACCGCAACGTCCACGAGCCGGGGACGCTTCAGGCGATGATCGATTACGTCCACCTCAACCCCGTGCGACGGGGCCTGGTGGAACGGCCAGCCGATTGGCGGTGGTCCAGCGCGGCCTGGTACGAACGATCGGAACGAGGCCCGCTCACGATCGACCCGATCCCGCCGGAGTGGACCGGTCTTGAGGCCTAGCTCGCGTGCCCCGGTCTCTCCGTCGATTCCGCGCCCCGCCGCGCTTTGACCCGGGCACCCATGTCGGAAATCCGACTCGATCTTCGCCTTCGCAATCCTCCTGGTGAACCGGGGCGGTTCCTGGAACAACGAGCCGGCGAACCGCCGCCCGGCGAACCGTGGCAGGGGCGAGCCGGAGAAACGGTACGATTGCCTGGGCTTCCGGGTCGCCGCGGGCCGATCCTCGTTCCTGGATGGGAAGGGGAACGGACAGGCCGCTTGACCCGACCCGCTCGCGCGGGCGAGCGACGATTCTGGTCGCACCGTGCCCGTAGCGAAAGCGAGCGCTCGGGGCGATCACCTCCCCGATCGGATCGCCGTCGCGCTATAGAAACAAGCCGAGAATCACTTCCTGATTTGTGAAGCAAGCCGAGAGTGCCACGGGGTTCGGTCCTCCGAACCCGTGCCGGTGGCCACCGCGAAACCCCACGGGTTCGGGGTACCGAACCTCGTGTCACCCTGGTTTATCGAGAAACCGGGAAGTGACTCCCAGCCGATTCCTTCGGCGTCCCACTCCGCGTCAAGGGGACGGGTTGGTCTGGTCGAGGAACGCCTGGTAATCCACCAGGCGACGGCTCGCGACGGGGTTGGCGGGGTTGGCGTCCCTCGCTTGCGACTGGATCTGAACGGCCTGGGCCGCCAGGGTTTTCGCCTCGGGAGACGCGGGGTCCAGCCCGAGAGCGGCCCTGGCTGTGGCGTGGAGCGCCTCGGCATGGAGGGTGGGCAGCTCGATCACGCCGGGGTAGGTGTTTCTGAGCGCCTGGAGTTCGAACCCGGCGGTCCTGGCGTCGGTCCTGGCGTCGTCGAACTGGGCGCGGGCGAGGTGGACCTTCGCCCTGGCGATCAGGGCGTCGGCCAGCGCGGTCCGATAGGCGAGGATCGGGGCGTCTCCACCCTGGATCTTCTGGAGCCGGTTCACGGCGCTATTCAACTGGGTCAGCGCCTCGTCGAGGTCCGCCTTGGTTCCGCGGTCGGTGAGGGCTCGGGCGAGCCTGACGGCGAACCAGGCCTGGTTGAAGTCGAGGTCCGACCACTTCGGCCCGCGGAACTGCCTGGCGAGGCGCTCCGCCCTGGCCAGCGCCTCGCGAAAGAGGTCCAGGGCCTCGTCGGCACGCCCCGCCCTGGCCAGTCCCTCGGCCTGGTTGGCCTGGGCCTGGGCCAGTTCGAGCTGGTCGGCCGCGGAGAGGATGAGGCTGGTCTCGCTGTCGGCGTTCGAGGCGGTCGCGCCGGGCAGGAGGGCCTCGACGGCGCGCCCGGCGATCTCGGGCGCGTCGGTCCGGCCCAGGTCCAGGCTGGCGGACGCGAGTCGGGAGAGGGCCCGGCCGAGGGTCCTGCGGTACTGGGAGCGCTGATGCGCCTCGAGGTTGCCTCGCGCCAGCTCGGCCGCGCGCTGAAAGGAACGGGCGGCCTGCTCGACCCGACCGAGTGTCTGCCAGGCGTCCCCCCGCTCCATCAAGGACTCCGCGAGCCGGTCGATCTGGGTGGGGGACGCGCCCGGAGCGCCGACGAGCTTTTCGAGGATCGCGACGCCGTCGGAGTAGAGTTCGGCGGCCTCTTCGAACCGGCCGGTGACCCGGTAGAGCGTGGCCAGTCGCAGGGCGACCTCGGCGGCTCTCAGCAGCGCGACGGGGTCGTCTCCGGCGACGTCGCGATAGACGCCGGCGAATCGAACTCCCGCGGTGAGGAATTTCTCGCGGTCGGCCGGGCGCATCTGGGTGAAGATCTGCCGGTCGGCCAGGGTGACGACCTCAAGGAAGTTGTAGGCGACGTCGCGTGTGGTCCGCTCGGCTTCGACCGCGCGCGTCAGGGCCGTCTCGGCGGTTTGCTTCGCCTTGATCGCCTCGGTTTTCCGCGCGTTGACCAGCGCGGTGGTCACGATCAGGCCGACGATGATCGTCGGCGTCAGCACGAGCGAGGTGGCGACGAACGTTCGGTGCCGCCTGGCCCATCGCAGTCCCCGGGTGAGGATCGGGTCGGGGTAGACGCTGACTGGCTGGTCGTCCAGCCAGTGCTGCACGTCGTCGGCCAGGGCGCGCGCCGAGACGTAGCGTTTGGAGGGGTCCAACCGCATCGCGGTCAGGCAGATCTCGGCGAGCGGCGGAGGGACGTCGGGGTTGGCGACCTTCGGCGGGACGATCTCGCCGCGGATCACCCTGGCGAGCACCTCGGAGGGCTTGGACCCCCGGACGGGGGGCTTGCCGGTGATCACGGCGTAGAGCGTCGCCCCCAGGCTATAGACGTCGGTCAGGGCGTCGAGTTCGTCGTTGAGCCCCCTGGCTTGCTCGGGGCTCATGTAGGGCGGAGAGCCGAGCGTCTCGCCGGCGACCGTCGGCATGGCGCTTCCGAGCGAGGAGTGGAGCACCAGCGGTTCGATTGACGAGCCCGACGAGGGGGAGGAATCGTCCGAGTCGGAATCGGGGTCGTGGTGGCGTTCGACCGGTTCCTCGGCGGAGACGCCGAGGACCTTGGCGAGCCCCCAGTCGATGATGACGGCCTCGCCGTGGCTGCCGATCAGGATGTTCGCGGGTTTGAGGTCGCGGTGGAGCACGCCCCGGCCGTGGGCGTACTCGATGGTGTCGCAGATGTCGATGAACCGGCGGAGGAGCCGTCGGAGCCGCCCCGAGCGCTCGGTCTGGCCGAGGCCCGGCGCCTCGCGGTGGTAGCGTTCCAACGCCTGCTGAAGCGTTTCTCCGTTGACGAACCGCATGGCGTAATAGGGGCGGCCGTCGGAGTGGGTGCCCAGGCTGTAGACGGGGACGACCCCGGGGTGGTCGAGGTTGCCGGTCACCTCCGCCTCGCGAACGAACCGGGAGCGGGCCCGCGCGTCGTCGGCGTAACGGGGGCGGATCTCCTTGAGGGCGACCTCCCGGCCGAGTTCCTCGTCCCAGGCGATATGGACCTCGCCCAGCCCGCCGCCGGCGTGCGACCGGAGGATGCGGAACCGCTCCGGAGGGGGCGAAGGAGGCGAGGTGTGGGCCTGGCCGTTGAGATCGCCTGGAGTGAGTCCGGCGATCGGCGGGGAGAGCGAGGTGTCCAGCGCGGGGGAAGGCCCCCAGGCGGTCGTCGCGTCCGCGGGGGTCGACGCGTTCGGGTCGGCCTCGGTGTCGAGAACGCGAATCCGGTCGACGCTGGCCTGAACGTCTGGGTCCGAGAGCGTCTGAAGGATATCCGGCAGGGGATCTTTCAGGGCGAAGTCGGGGGCGTCCGCAC
>JBFWRA010000107.1:0-8334 GCA_050249155.1 Isosphaeraceae bacterium
CCAGACGCCGTGCGGGCTCACGAAGACCGGCGGGTGACCAGGGCCGAGGTAAGCGAACAGCTCCGCCTGAAGCCCCTCGGTGTGGACCAGCAGGGCGTCGCAAGTCCGCCAGGCGGCGCGCGTCAGGCGGTCGCCGAGAGCCCGATGCGCTCGATTAAAATAATGATGCGCGTGGATGTTATGAACGGTCTCGACCACCGCGACCCCGCGACGCCGAACCGCCCGATAAAGCCAGGGAGCGATCCAGGGAGTGAGTTCCTGCGTGTGGAGCAGGTCGAGGCCCGGCCTGTTCTTGACCCAACGGAGCAAGGCCCGCTCCCGCCTGGGGTAGTGGGTCAACCTGGAGGCCGCCCAGGCGGCCTTGCCCGGGAACTCGGAGCGGGGGACGAGCCGAGGGAGCACCGCGTGGATCGGGTAGGCGTCGGTTCGGTGCTCGTCCGCGAGGTCCTCGCTGGTGACCAGCGACGGCCTGACCCCGCGGGTCTCGCCCGCCTCGACCAGGGCCGAGAGAAGCTCCCGGGTGTAGCGCGCGTGGCCGCCGAACGCCGAGGGAGTGAACATCGCCACGTCCAGCGGGCGTTCCCCGGGCGGGTCGGTCGCGTGCCTCGACGCGAGCGTTCCTCTCGGACTCATCACGTTTCGTCCACCTGAAATCGGTCGCGTCTTGTGAAGTCAAAGACTCGCGTCGCCGTCGTAAGACGAGGGGTCCCAGATCCCTGGATCGGCCAGGGCGATTTCGAGCGTGGGGTCCGTCGCCTTGTAAAAATAGGGCCAGGCCGGCAGTCGCCGACGATACGGGGCGAGCCGGTCGAACGCCAGGGTCTTGGGCACGTCGCAACCGACCAGTTCCAGCGCGGCGATGCGTTCCCTGGCGCAACGGCGGCCCGCCTCGCCGATCAGGCCAGGCAGCGGGTCGGCCTGAAGCGCGATGGTCTGGTAGTCCACCAAACGCATCCGGGTGAGGCCGGAGTGGGGATGATCCTGCCGCTTGAACACGGCGTAGGCCAGCAACTCCCCCGCCCCCGTCCCCTTCCCCGTCCTGGAGAGCGTGCCGACCCAGAGCTGGCCGGCCTGAAGCGGACCGGCGAAGTGCCAGGAGAGTTCGGCGCGGCTTCGGCCCGCCAGCAATTTTCTCGGGTCGCGTCGCGCCAGCGCGTTCCAGAACGGGTCGAACCGATCGTCGAAGCCGTCGGACCAGGCGAACGTCAGGCCGTCGGCCAGGGGGGGCCAGGCGGGCGCGGAAATCCGATCCTTCAACCAGAGCGCCACGCCCGCTGGCCAACTCAGCCAACCGGCCCCGGGGACCCCTTTGATCCGCAGCGCGGAGGCGGCGAACCGGGTAGGACAGGTCACCCGATAGGCCGCGCGTTCCCAGTCGCCCAGCGGCACGCGCGACGAGCCCAGCACGTGAAACGTCTCGGACGCGAGCTGGTTGACCGTGGTGTTGAAGAACAGGTCGGCATGTTCCTGGTTGAAGTACTCGTCGAGCAGCCAGAGCGCGAACCCTCGATAGGAGGGGGCGACGACCCACGCCCTGCCGTTGGCGGCGATCAGGTCGCGCCCTCGAAAGACGTGGCGGCTCGGGACGTTGGTGATCGCTCCCACGATCGCGCCGTGGTGCTCCAGCACCCAGCCGATCGGCCAGCGGTCCCGCAGGGCTGGCCAAAGCGGATTGTCCAGCCAGAATCGTCGCCATTCCAGTTCGGGGGTGGTCGAGAGTCCTTCCGAGGCCTCAAGGCGCTCGACGGCCGGATAATCCTCGAAACACATCGTCCGAAGCAAGGGTTGTTCGAGCCCCGGTGGTTTGATTTGAAGCGCGGTCATGAACCCGTCCCATATTGGAGCGGCAGCGCGACGAGTCCTCGAAGTCCCAGGTTCTCCCGCCAGGCCAGAGGCGCGCCGGTCAACTCCAGTCTGGGGAACCGTCGCAGCAGGGTCTCGAAGGCGATCTGGCCCTCGAGCCTGGCCAGGGGCGCTCCGAAGCAGAAATGCGAGGCCCAGCCAAAGGCGAGGTGGCGATTGTCGGTCCGGGAAAGGTCGAGGCGATCCGGATCGGGGAATCGTTCGGGATCGCGATTGCCGGCCCCCATCACCGCGAGCACCGCCTGTCGCTTGCGAATCCGTTTACCCCCCAGGGTCACGTCGTCGGGGGCCAGCCTCCCGGTGTGCTGGCTGGGGCTCTCGAACCGGAGTAGTTCCTCGACGGCGGAGGGAATCAGGCCAAGGTCCGCGCGAAGCCTGGCGAGTTCCCCAGGGTGCCGCAGCAGGGCCAGCACGCCGTTGCCGATCAGGTTGGTGGTCGTCTCCAGGCCGCCGACCATCACGATGATCGTGTTGGCCACGACTTCCTCCTCGGTCAGCCGGTCGCCGTCGACCTCCGCCGAGAGCAGGTCGTGAATCAGGCCTTCGCGCGGAGCCACTCGTTGCCTGGCCACGGCCTCCTGGAAGTAGGCGGTCATTCCCTCGACGGCCGTCAGCACTCCCCCCAGCCGGTCGGGGTTGTGCTGGAAGTTCCCGAGCATCTCGGCGAAGGTGACCGACCAGTCCTTGAGCATTCGAGCGTCTTCTTCGGGGACGCCCAGCATGTCGGCGGTGACGATCGCGGGCAGCGGCTCGGCGAAGTCGGCCAGCAGGTCGAACCGATCGGTCCCCCTGGCCAGGACGTCGTCGATCAGGCGATCGGCGATCGACTGAACGCGATCGCGCAGCCGACGGACCTTGACCGGGGTGAACGCGGGCGCGGCGAGCCCTCGAAGCCTCGAATGGGCCGGCGCGTCCAGGAACAACATCTGCTTGACCATCAATTTCGCGACCGGGGCGACCTCGGGCGCGCCCAGCGCCTCGAAGTATTCCGGCGTCGGCGTCCGGTCCGCCGAGAATTTGTGGAGAACGGTCAACACGTCCTCATAGCGCGTCACGACCCATGTGTGCAGAAACGGGTCCCAGTGCACCGGGTCGCGCTCTCGGATCCGACGGTAGAGCGGATACGGGTCGGCCAGGACCTCGGGTTCCATGAGGTGATAGAGACTCAGTTCCGACTCGGTCGCGGAGGTCGTCACGGAAATCACCTCGGCTTGTCGACGGCGTCGAGTCGAGCGACCTCGCCCGCCAGCGCGGCGACCGTCGGCGCGTTGAAGAGCTGGCGGAGAGTGATCTTCACTCCAAACGCGTCTCGGATCTTGGCGACGAGCTGCACGCCCAGCATCGAGTGCCCCCCCGCCAGGAAGAAGTTGTCGTCTCGACCGATCGTCGCCTGGCCCAGCAGACCGGCGACCATCGCGGCGATTCGCTCCTCGGCGGCGTCGCTGGGCGGTTCCGGGGACGCGTCGGCGTCGGCCGACGAGGGATACTGGTTCTCTGGGGTCGGGACGGGCAAGGCGGATCGATCGAGCTTGCCGTTGAGGGTCGTCGGCAGGCTCCGCAACGCCACGAAGTGGGCGGGAACCATGTAGTCGGGAAGCTTGGCGGCGAGGAACGTTCGCAACTCGGGAGTGGTCAGCCGCGCCCCCCTGGCGGCGACGACGTAGGCCGCCAGCGATCGGTCGATCCCGTCCCCCAGGGGGACCACCGCCGAGGACGCCACGCCAGGATGGCCGCCCAGCACCGCGACGATCTCTCCCGGCTCGATCCGATAGCCGCGGATCTTCACCTGGTCGTCGAGCCTGCCCAGGAACTCCAGCTCTCCCGAGGGGAGCCGTCGAGCCCTGTCCCCCGTCCGATAGACCCGGACCGGGTCCTCCCCTTCCCTTGACAGGGTGACGAAACGCTCGGCGGTCAAGCCGGGGTTGCGGCGATACCCTCGGCCGACGCTCTGGCCGGCGAAGCAAAGCTCGCCGGGCTCACCGTCGGGAACCGGCCGCCGATCGTCGTCGAGGATCAGGGCCGTCACGTTTGGGATCGGCCAACCGATCGTCGGCGGGGCCTCGGCGGTCGCGTCGTGGGGGACCTCCCGGGAGGTCACGACGACGGTACACTCGGCGGGGCCGTAACAATTGACGAAGCGAAACGGCAGACCGATCCTTGGCCGACGCCTCAGGGCTTCCCCACCGGTCATGAGGACCCGGAGCGGGGCGTCGGCCGGCCAGGACTCGTCCAGAAGCAGCTCGGCGGTCAGCGTGGGGGCGAAGCAAACCGTGATCCGCTCCGAGAGCAGCCAGTCGCGGAGCATGCTCGGGGACCTTCGGGTCACGTCGTCGGCGACGTGCAGGCTGGCACCCGCGGTGAGGTTCGGCCAGAGTTCCCAGACCGAGGGGTCGAACGCCAGGCCGGCGACGTGGCTGACGCGATCCTCGGGAGTGATTTCAAAGGCGTCTCGGTGCCAGGCGATCAGGTTGTCGAGGTTCGCCAGAGTGATCTCGGCCCCCTTGGGCTGGCCGGTCGATCCCGAGGTGTAAATCACGTACGCCAGCGCGTCGGGACCGGGGTCGACGGCCTCGAACGCGTCAGGCTGGCGCGCGATCGCCAGGGCGTCGGGGCCGTCCAGCTCGACGACCCGCCAGGAACCCTCGGGCAAGGTCCTCCCCTTGCCTTTGTGGGTCAAAACGACCGGGGAGGCGGCGTCGCCAAGAATGAACGCCACGCGCTCGGCGGGAGTGGCGGGGTCCAGAGGAAGATACGCCGCGCCCGCCTTGAACGCCCCCAGCGCCGCGACCACGAAGTCGGCGGATCGTTCCAGATAGAGCCCGACACAGCGATCCGGCCCCATCCCCGCGTCGCGCAGGAAGCCCGCCAGGCGATTCGCCCGGCGGTCCAACTCCGCGAAGCTCAGTCGGGTCGCGCCGTCGTGGACCGCCAGCCGGTCGGGCGTCGACTCGGCCCAGGCCGCGATCTGGGCGGGAACCCAGGCGATCGGCCTGGCGGACCGACGTGACGAGAAACGATCCACAATGTCAACTGATATGTTCATGTTTGTTCAATTGTCCATCGACCTCGTTCGCGCCAGCCTCCTGGGAAGTCTCTCACGCTGGAGAAGGTCGAGAAACAATCGCTCCCAGCGGTCGACCACGCGGCCCTCCTCGTAAACGTCGATGACGCGCGCCTGGCCCGACCGGCCCATCGCCCGGCGCTGGTCGGCCGGCAGCGATTCGAGCCTCGCCATCGCCTCGGCGAACGCGGCCGGGTTTCCTGGAGGAACGATAAATCCGCTCTCGCCGTGCTGGACCACCTCCGCGTTCCCTCCGACCCTGGTCGCCACGATCGGCAGCGCCGCCGCGGACGCCTGGAGCAGCACCAGGGGGAGCCCTTCCAGGTCCGAGGACAGCGCGAACCCGTCCGCGGCGCTCAGTACCGCGGGAACGTCGTCGCGCAGGCCGAGGAACCGAACCTGGCTCCCCAGTCCCAAACTCGTCGTCAGGGCCTCCAGGTCCTCGCGCAGCGAGCCCACGCCGCAGATCAGCAGCGACCTCGGTCGATCCTCCAGCGCCGCCAACGCGCGAAGGAGCGTCGGGTAGGCTTTCTGGGCCTCCAGTCTGCCGACGGCCAACCAGACGAATCGATCCCCCAGGCCCAGTTCCCGTCGCAGCCGAGCGCGGGCCTCCGGGTCGGGCTGATACCTGGCGATCTCGACTCCGTTGGGCAAGAACGTCATCTTCGAGGCGGGCACCGCTCGCTTTCGCACGTAATAATCCGTGGCCGATTGGCTGATCGCCGTCGAGTAGTCGGTCACACGGTCGGTGATCCGGTGCGCGAACTCGAACAGACCGCTCCAGTCGCGCGTCACTCCGGCCATCGTTTGGTTGTGGTGGGTGCAGACCAGCAGGGGGAACGGCTGGACCAGCCGGACCGCCCTGGCCAGCAGGTTCGCGTGAACCATGTGGGTGTGGACGACGTCGGGGCGAAAGTCGCGGACCTCCCTGGCCAGTCGCCAGATTCCCCTGGGGTCCGGGATCGCCTTGCGCATTCCCAGGTGTGACAACGGAACGCCGTGCGACTCGAAGTCCGGAGGCATCTGCGTCGGCGGAAGGAGCGAAACGATCCGAGTCGCCCAGCCGCGTCCCTTGAAACCGTAAGCGAGGCGGATGACCTGTTCCTCGGCTCCACCTCCCATGCCCATGGCGGTCGAGAGCAACAACAGTCGGCCTGGTGGCGCCGAGGTGGGACGTGACGATTTCAGGCTCGTGCGATATTCTGTCGTCATGCGGGTGGCCGTCATCCCGGTTCGACCGGGTCATTCCCGGTTTTTTTGGGCGGTCAAGAGCACACTAGCCCCCTCACTAAGAGCGGCCGACGGGCCCAAACTCCGGAAACGTCAGCGTTGCTCGGCGTGATTGAAATCTAGTCAATCACGTGTCGCTTCCTCTACGCCTGGCTCACGCCAGGTTGCGTTTCGACATCACGGAGGGCCCCGAGATAATTCGGATTCCCTGTTCCAACCGCGGAATCGCGGGACGTCGGACCGCGGACTCACGATAGTTCCCGTCAGGACGACTGACCCAACGCGGCAGGTCTCCACGACCCTGGAACCCGAGCATGCCCCTGACGACCGTCGCCCTCCCCTCCTTCCACGATAACTCTAGAACGTCGATCCCGACGATCGTCGCCGATCTTCTCACCGAGCGGATCGCCGCCTGGCGGGATCGCCTCATCCTCGACTCTTCCGAAGAGGAATGGGTCTTCGAGCAAATGGTGGCGCTCTCGCTGCGACTCGACGATTGCCAGGCTCGACAACGGGCGCTGAGTCGCTACGAGGCGGTCAGGGCGGCCACCCGCTGGGACGAGGATCGTCGCCTGGAGACCGAGGAGTTGGCCGCCTCGATTTCGAAGCGGCCGGAGATCGTCGCCAGAAGGCTTCGCGCCTCGAAAGCGGGCTGCGACTGGCTCCTCGATCGCTGGGCGTACCTCGAACGGGTTCTGGACGAGGCTGGCCCCTGGGACGACCGGCAGACCGCCCTGGCGTTCGACCTGCGGGGAATCCCGAAGTCCGACCGGCTGGGAGAACCCTGGGACGCCCGCGAGGGACCCAGGGCCCTCATCGACCGGGAACGCGCCGAATTAAGCGCGCTCAAGAGCGAGAGTCTGGATCAGCTCGACGCGATCGAACGCGAGGCCGCCGAGCGGGGCGCGCCGATCCATCCGAGCCGGCGACGCCGCGCGCTCCATCGCGAAGAGGCCGATTGTCGAAGGAGTTACGACCGGCTCCGAACCAGACTCCGCGCCGTCGAGGCGCCACCGGCCGAGTCGGAATGGACCGAGGACGCACCCCGCCACGTGGAGGAACCGCCTCGGATGACCGACGACGACTGGCGCGATTACGAGCGGGAGATCCTCCAAAGTTGGATGCGAGGCCAGATCGAGCCGAACACGTCGTCGAAGTTCCCGGAGTCGGAGGCGGCGTCCCACTCCCCTCCTCGCCCGGACAGGTCGTCCCGGACCTCCACGAGCGAGCCCGACCGCCTGGCCGCGACGCCGAGGCGATCGGACGCGAGCCATCCCGATGCCACCCTGGCCTGGGACTTCCAGCCCCATCGAGAGCCGATTGCCTTTTCCCCGGGGTGCCTCTAGACTATGGAGGACGTCCTGGCCGTCTCTCGCCTGCTCGGAGCGTCGCGCCAGGCGTTTTTCATCACGCTCATTTTCAATTCGTCATGTCGTGAGGAAAAAACATGTGGGAATGCTCCGCTTCACGTGAGGAGCCGCCCGCGACCCGCTTGGAGCGCTGGCTGGCCAGCGCGTTGCGGGAAGGCGGCTTGAAAGCCTTGCCCCATTACTCGTCTCCGGGGTTTCCGGCGGGTCAGTGTCCCGAGCGTTTCGCGAGGGCGTTGCTGACCGGCCTGAGGGACTCGCAAGGGGACTGGAGGCGTCAAGAGCGGTTGAAGGATGACGGGAGAGCGTTTCGAAGCTGGGCCGAGACGGCCAGCCCGGAACTCGGTCTCCCGCCTCGGGCCAGGTTCGCGTCCTGAGCCTCGTTGGAATTCGATAGCTCTCATTTATCTCCGTGGATCGTCTCAAGTCCGATCCCGGCCCCGGCCTTCACCGTTTACCCGACTCCGACCGCCAACGACGTCATGAACGCCCCGCCGGGCCTCGCGCCCGGCGGGGCGTTCGCGACTTGTGGGCCGAACTCTCCTCGGAGAGACCCCCGCTCGATTCTGGAACTGGGAATCTCAAGCGAACGGCCGCGGCCCCCCTGGATGGGAGGCCGCGGCCGTCGGTCGTTTCAGGACCAGGGGCCAGGTCGCTTCGGATCAGAAGAGGCGACCGGGGGACCGGCGGGGCATGTCCGAAGGCGGGGCGAACCGCCTGACGAGGGCCTGGGGAACGACTCGGGCGCGGCGAGCCCTTGGCGTCGAGTTCAGGACGCTGAAGGGCGAGTCGGCCGGTTCGGGGGTCTAGATC
>JBFWRA010000108.1:0-8333 GCA_050249155.1 Isosphaeraceae bacterium
TTCGTGCCGATTCATCCGGGACTTTTTCCCGATCAGGTGGAGCATATCGTACGCGACTGCGGCATGTCCGGATTGATCGTCGAAGGCGGGCGATGGAAGAGCCTGGCGCCGGCCCTGGAGCGTTGTCCTTCGCTTCGCTATCTGGTCTCGGCGAGGAAGTCGTCGGCGAGTTCGTCGTCAACGGGCTCGATTTCCAATGGCTCGTCAGCCGAAGCGGCGTCGGACCTCGATCCTGGACGACGGAGGCGATTCGAATTTCCGTCGATCGGCGCCGCCGCGACGGCCGACGTCGACTCGAACGTCGTCACCAGCTTCGAGCCGTTCGTCGAACGTGCGATCGACAAGGACTTGGCGGCGATCCTGTACACGTCCGGATCGACCGGCAAGCCGAAAGGCGTGATGCTCAGCCACGCCAACGTCGTCGCCGGGGCGTCGATCGTTTCGCAATACCTGCGAATCAGCGGCGACGACCGCATTCTGGCGGTCTTGCCGTTCAGTTTCGACGCCGGCTTGAACCAATTGACCACGGCGGTCCAACAGGGCGGCGTCTGCGTGATGATGAAATTCCTGTTCGCCAAGGAAATCGTGGCGATGGCGGCCAAGGAGCGGATCACTGGACTGGCGGGCGTGCCGCCGCTCTGGAATCTGTTGGTGCAAGACAGTTCCCGGCTGGCCGAGACGCCGTTGCCGCACCTGCGTTACGTGACGAACACCGGCGGAGCGATGCCGCAGGCCACGCTCGCTCGACTGCGCGCCGCGATCCCCGACGCCCAAGTGGTGTTGATGTACGGCCTGACCGAAGCGTTTCGTTCGACCTACTTGCCGCCCGATCAGCTCGACCGCCGTCCGACGTCGATCGGCAAGGCGATCCCGAACACCGAGATCCTCGTGCTCGACGAAAACGATCGTCCGTGCGGCCCCGGCGAGACGGGCGAACTGGTGCATCGCGGACCGACCGTGTCGCTGGGCTACTGGGGCCAGCCCGAACTGACCGCGCGCGTGCTGCGGCCTCACCCATTGGCGCCTTCGCAGATCGGCGATCAGGAACGGGTCTGCTACTCGGGCGACCTCGTGAAGCGCGACGAGGACGGCTATCTGTATTTCGTCGGGCGACGCGACAACCTGATCAAGTCGTCGGGGTTCCGGATCAGCCCCAACGAGGTCGAAGAAGCGCTTTGCAAGACCGGCGAGTTGCGCGAGGCGGCGGTGATCGGACTGCCGGACGATGCGCTCGGGCAGCGGATCGTGGCGTTCGCCGTGCCGCGCGAGGGCGTCGAGGTCTCGGTCGACGCGCTGTTGGCGAAGACGGCCGCATTCCTGCCTCGCTTCATGGTTCCCAAGACGATCGAACTGACGAACGATCTGCCCAAGACTTCCAGCGGCAAGATCGACTATCCCAAGCTGCGCGAACGGGCCTCGGCCGCGGACGCCGACTAATTCCTGTCATCGATTCCGACGAGGTCCAGTCGATGCCCCCAGATCCTTCCGTCGTCGTCGATCATGCGTCCGCGCTCGTGGCGCGGCATTTCGGCGAGTCCGGAGGCGAACTGCTGGTCGACGGCCTGCGGATCGGCGACGTCGCCGCGCAGTTCGGCACGCCGCTGTTCGTCTACGATCTGGGCGTCGTGGGCGGCCAATTGCAGGCGCTGCGCACGGCGTTGCCGCCGCCGTTCGAGATCTGCTATTCGGTCAAGGCGAATCCGAATCTGGGCTTGCTGCGGTTTCTGGTGGCGCGGGGCTGCGGCCTGGAGATCGCGTCGCAGGGCGAACTGGCCGCGGCGACGGCGGCCGGCTGTCCGGCCCAACGGATCTTGTTCGCCGGACCGGGCAAGACCGAAGACGAGCTGGACGCGGCCCTGGCGGCCGGCGTCGGCGAGATTCATGTCGAGTCGCGAACGGAGGCGGTTCGGCTGGGCACCCTGGCCAGGCGCCGAACGACGCGAGCGCGGATCGCGCTGCGAGTGAACCCGGGTGCGGCGGTCGAAGGCGGCGGCTTGCGGATGGGAGGCAAGCCGGCGCCGTTCGGAATCGACGAGGACCAGTTGGAAGAAGTCGTGCGGACGGTCGAAGCCGAACCGGCGCTCGACCTCGTCGGCCTGCATCTCTATATGGGCACGCAGATCCTGGACCACGAACTGTTGCTGCGGCAATATACCGAAGGCCTGGAGATCGCCGGCCGTCTCCAACGAAGGCTGGGACGACGCCTGGAAACGATCGACTTCGGCGGCGGCTACGGCGTGCCTTACTTCGGCCACGAACGGCCGCTTGACCTGGAACAGTTCGGACGGCGTCTGGCACCGTGGGCGCGGGATGCGACGAGCCGCCCCGAGTTCGCCGCGACGCGTTTCGTGGTCGAGCCGGGCCGGTTCCTGGTCGCCGAAGCCGGCCTGTACGTGACTCGCGTCACCGACGTGAAGGTTTCTCGCGGCAAAAAGTTCGTGATCGTCGACGGAGGAATGCATCACCATCTGGCGGCGTCGGGTAACCTGGGGCAGACGATCAAACGCAATTTTCCCGTGGCGCTGCTCGACGGTTTGGGGCGATCGAATCGCGAGCCGGTCGACGTCGTCGGACCGCTCTGCACACCGCTGGACGTGCTGGCGCGCGCGGTCCCGCTGCCGCCGGTCGCGATCGGCGACTTGATCGGCGTCTTTCAATCGGGCGCCTACGGACGTTCCGCAAGTCCGCTCGGATTTCTCAGTCGATCGTCGCCCGCGGAGGTGATCGTCCACCAAGGCCGGGCCCGACTGGCGCGCCGGCACGGCCGACCGCAAGATTTCCTGGACGATCAGATCCTCGAATAGTCGGAACCGACGATGCCCGCGCTGGAAAAACTGACGTCGTCCCGGGTTGAGGAGCTGTTCGAGACTGTGGTGCGTCCCCTCGCTCCGCGGATCCCGCGACAGCGATGGCAGCGCGCGTTCGAGCCGCGCGACTGGCGCGACGAAGAGCATTTCGGCTACGTGCTGGTCGACGGCGGCAAGATGATCGGCATGCTGGGAACGCTCTTCAGTCGACGGTCGATCGACGGTCGCGACGTGCGTTTCTGCAACTTGCACAACTGGTACGTGACGCCCGAACACCGCGCGTCGAGCCTGCTGCTGATGCGACCTGTGCTGGCGCTCCGGGAGCATGTGGTCACCGACCTGACGGCGACCGACGAGGTCGTCGCCATCTCACGGCGACTGGGGTTCGCCACGATCGAACGCACGGCGCTGCTGCTGCCGCCGCTGCCACCGTCGCCGGGGCGGAACTCGCACGAGATCGAACTGATCGATCTGACCGACCAGCCCGATCAGGCCGATTCGGCGTTGAACGCGACGGAGCTGAGGATTTTTCGGGATCATCAAGGCATCGACTGCGGCCACCTTCTTGTCCGCGCACCGGAAGGCCGCTGCTATCTGGTCTATTCCCAGATCGCCTGCCGCTGGCTGCCGCACTGCCACATCCACCACGTGAGCGACGCGACTGTTTTTTCTCGGCGGCACGCGGCGATTCGCCGTCGGTTGCTGCGCGACGGCGGCTGCTATGTGGCGTTGAGCTCTCCGTTGCTCGGGGGTGCCAAGCTGCCGCTGTCGATCGCCAACGGCACCTGTCCCTGGCTGGTCCGTTCGACTTCGCCGCCGCCGACGTCGCTTGATTCGCTGTATTCGGAAATACCGCTTTCTCAGCTGCCGCTCTATCCTCGTCCGCCTCGATTCTTGCTGCCGGCGACCCGGAGGTTGGTGCGACGCTGGAAGAATCGGGCCTCGGAATAAGCCGTCTTGTAAGCCCTCAGCCGATTTCAGCGACCGTGCCAGGCAGGGGCGGTAACCGACCGGTAGCCCTCAAGTGGCCAGGCAAGAAATCCCCCTCAAGCGGCCAGGCACGGCTGCCCAACGGGGACGCGGCTAGTACGGTCAAGACTCACTACGTCCCCGTTTCTCCGCGGTACGTCCCCGTTTCTCCGCCGTTTCTCCGCTAGCGACATCCCTGCTTCGCTGTCTGTCCGGGGGTAAGCCGCCCTAAACCGCCCGGCCATGACCATCGATCCATTTTTTGGAATCCCAAAATTAATCTCTTGGCGCACGGTGGAAACATTAGTACATTCTCCAAAATACCGTCGGACTCAGTCAGCGACGCGTGACGTGCGCCGCGGACACACGCCAGGAGACCGATCGTGGCTTGCCGTCGTCGCGGCGTGCTCTGTCCGTTGCCCCAACCTTTCCAGGACCTCGCACCTTGAAGCGCATTTTCCCACCCGCCGCGCCGAGGGCCGATCGAGCCGCCTTCACCCTGATCGAACTGCTGGTCGTCATCGCCATCATCGCCGTGCTGATCGCCCTGCTCCTGCCCGCCGTGCAGGCCGCTCGCGAGGCCGCCCGACGCGCCCAGTGCACCAACAACCTCAAGCAGATTGGCCTGGCGATGCACAACTACGAGAGTGCCTTCGCCTGCTTCCCGCCGGGTTACATGAGCCTGAGGGGCGGTGGCGGGGCGCATGGCGTTCCCGACCCGGAGACGCTCGACGCCGGGCCCGGTTGGGCCTACGGCACGGCTCTCCTGGCCTACATGGAGCAGGCACCGGTCTATGCGGCCTTGAACGTCAATCTCCCGTGCTGGTTCGCGGCCAACACGACGGGCACGCGGACCTCGCTGGGTACGTTCCTTTGCCCGTCGGTCAGCGAGCCGACCCGGACGTTCGGCGTGATCGACCAGCCCGGCAACGAATTGGCGACCTTTTCCCGGTCGCACTACGTGCTCAACGCTGGCAATGAGGAACCCTGGGGTTACCAGCTTCAAGACCATGCCACGATCGCCGACGGCCCGTTCTACCGGAACTCGCTTCTGACGGTCGCCTCGATCACCGACGGCCTGAGCGGCACGCTGTTCATGGGGGAGCACTCGCCGATCATCAGCGATAAGACCTGGGTGGGCGTCGTACCGGGGGCGGTCGTCTGCCCGACCCCTCGGTATGCCTTCTCGGGCTGCGACTATGCCGCGACCCTCGTGCTAACCCACAGCGGGCCGGCGGCCGACGAAGGGGACGTGATCCACCCGCCCAACTCCCGCCTGTGCCACGTCTGCCAGATGTACGCCGAGCACCCCGGCGGGGCGAACATCCTGCTGGGCGACGGCAGCGTCCGGTTCATCAAGGAGACGATCAACCAACGAACCTGGGCCGGCCTGGCGACCTGTCGGCGGGGGGAGGTCATCAGTGGCGACGCATACTGACGCGGCCCACCCCACTTCCCGCCTCGGGGCGCGCCTGCCTCCCCGGGGCGGCTTGGCGGCCGGGGCCATCCTGCTAATGACCCTCCTCCCCGGCTGCGGCCAAACCCAGGTGGCGGAGGAGCATCGCGAGTTGATCCTGAGGCTCGCCACCGGCGCTTCGACGAAGGACCAAGCGATCATCGACCGTGCGGCCGGGGAGATCGACCGGCTCGGGGCCTCCGGCGAGCTGGCCGACGACGAGAAAAAGGCGTTTCGCGCGATTGTCGACGCGGCCGGCGCAGGCGATTGGGATCGAGCCCAAAGCCTGGCCTACGCCCTCCGCGACGGACAGGAGCCGACAGAGGAGGACCGACAACGGGTTGAGAACCGGACACTGCCCGGGATGAAGAAGCCCCGGTCGCGGCCGTCTGGCCGCTGAGCCTGCTCGCGAGGCGTCGGGTAGCTGGGGTCTCGGGACGAGACCCCATAGGCGTGAAGTTAAGACTCGTAGCCCAGCAGCGACGGCTTGTTGAGCAGCTCGAACGTGCCGGGCTGCTTACGCTTATCGCGACGCGCGACCTTCCCGAGGACCTGCCCGATCCGCTCGATTTGCCGGGTCAGTCCCTCCGGGTCGTCCAGCGTGCCGATCAGGTCGTGGGCGGACTCGCGGATCGTCACACCGGCCTTGTAGAGGCTGCAACGGAGGTCGCCCCATGCGCACGCCAGCAGCAGCCAATGTTGCACCACCATCGCCAGCAGGCGCGACCACAGCCGCACCAACTTCTCCGTGACGGTCGCGCCGGTCAGGTCCGCGACCCGACCCAGCGATTTCCATCGCTTGAACACGAGTTCAATCTGCCACCGCGCCCGGTACAGCACCCCGACCTCCTCGGGGCGGAGCCGGTCATCCGGGGCGTTCGTCACGATGATCGTCCAGTCGCACCAAGCCAGCCGCTCCCGCGACGGCGGCCGATTCCCCTTGTCGCGGGCCGTGGCGATCAGCTCCTGACGCCGTCGGTTGGCCACCTCCTCGGGCACCCGCCAGATCACGATCCGGCACGGCAGCCGCGCCTCCTTGCCGAGCAGGATCGGTCGATCGACGAGCTTGGTCCGGGGCGTGAACAGGTCCTCAATCCGGGCGATCGGCGCCCCCTCGGGCGTGACGATCTCGGTGCCGAAGGCCAGCCGCGAGACCCAGGACTCCCCCCGGTCCTGGAGGTCCCGGAGCACCTCGATGTCGAAGTAGCCGAGGTCGGCGATCCGCAAGCTCCCCGCGGGCCGGGGGGCCGACTGCAAGCTCGACCGCGGGTCGCAGTCCTTGCCCGCCTCGATCGCGATGGCGTCGAGGGCCCCGTGGCGCAGGTCGATCTGGACCTGGAGTTTCATCGCGGCCCGGCCGCCGCCATAGCTGCCGCCACAGCCGGGGAAGCGGTCGGCCAACTCCGCGGGCAAGGTGATCGTGGTGCTGTCCAGGAGGAGTACCGCGGGGAAGCGTTCGACCAGGGGGCCGAGCGTGCGATCGGCCTGGACCCGCTGCGTGATCGCCCGGCGAAAGAGGCCCTCGAGGAAGCACGCCATGGCGTCGGTAAACCGTTGCGTGAGGGCCTGGGGGATGACCAGGACGCCGCCCCGAGCGGCGGTCCGCGCCAGATCCTGCGCCGTGGCGTTGGGCTTGGCCAGGAAGCCCAGGAGGAAGGTCCGGGCGAGCGTGGCGGGGGAGAACTTGCGCCTCCGCCGGACCACGAGGACCGTGGCGGCGACCTCCTCGGCCAAGGGACCCAGCAGGGACTGCACCGCACGGGCGATGGTAGGTATGATCGGCATGGGGAAGCTCCTGACCTCCAACCGTCGGGTCGTGTTCCAACCGACGATGGTGGAAGGACTTCCCCATTTCTTCAAGCCTACTCCCCCTTAACTTCACGCCTATGGGGGTCTCGGGACGAGACCCTGGTCCCTGGTCGATACGCTGGGGTCTCGTCCCGAGACCTCAGCCATCCGCCCGGGAACCTGCCCGCCGGAGACTGCCCCGGGGGCTGTCCGTAGTGGAAGCCCAGCGGCCCGGAGTCGGGCATCGAGCACCCCGACCCGTCGACGTACAACACCCGGTGCCCGAGCCAGTCGCCCGCGGTCACGGCGGTGGTGGACTTCATCGGGGCGGTCTCGGTGGCGCCTGGTGACGGTAAGCACCACCATCGCGCCGCCGGGGCCGCCCCGCCGTGAAGAGGAAATAGAGACGGGCCACTCACTTACGCCTTAAGTCAACGCCATTTGGGTCAGACTTCGTCAACGCCATTCGGGTCAGACTTTGTTTCTTGGTTTCCCGACACCAGCTCGAGGCGTGGGGCGGCCTCTTCACGAGCGGGTCGCGTTGTGGTTCATTCAATGGGTCGTGGACCGTGACGCTTCAAGCCAGGGGTCTTGTTGGGAGCCCTGGGTATCGCGAACAAGCCCGCGGAGGAACGCTCTGGCTGGCTTCGGCGGCAATGGTCGCGGGGCCAGGGGGCGTTGACCGCTCTGGTACTCCCCTGCGATTGTCCCATCTGCGGGGCGGAGGACGATGGCCGCCCCTGGCCGTTCTGCGAGGACTGCCGGGGAGAGTTGCTCGACGCCGCCGGCCGCTGTTGCGCGCGTTGCGCCATGACGGTCGGACCGTTCGGGGCCTGCCGAGAGTGCCGTGGCCGCTCGTTCGGATTCGACAGGGCGATCGCGCTGGGGCCTTATCAGGGACCGCTGCGGGCGCTTTGCCTGATGCTCAAGCACGAGCCGAACGCCTGGCTCGGCCCCTGGCTGGCTCGATTGCTGATCCAGGCCCGTCCCGCGCTGCGGGACGAGGCGGCGGAAGACCCCCAGGCGCTGATCACGCCGATCCCCTTGCACTGGCGGCGCTGGTGGTCGCGAGGCTACAACCAGTCGGACGAGCTCACCAGGGCGCTGGCCGTTCCCCTGGGACTGCGACGGGCCAGGTTGTTGCGGCGGGTCCGATCGACGCCGAAACTCGCCGGTCTCGGTCGAGTCGAGCGTGCCAGGGTGCTTCGCGACGCCTTCCGCGTGCGGAGGCCCTGGTCGAACCGGTTGAAGGGGCGCACGGTGTTTCTGGTCGACGATATCCTCACCAGTGGCGCGACCTGTGGGGCGGCGGC
>JBFWRA010000109.1:0-8322 GCA_050249155.1 Isosphaeraceae bacterium
CCTGGCGAGGGGAACGTCGTCTCGGCCAACGGCGGAAGCGGCATCGACCTGCTGGACCGGGACGCCACTGGCAACGTCGTCGCGGGCAACCTCGTCGGGACCGACGCCGCGGGGCATCCCACGCCTGGCCTGGGCAACACGTATGGGCTGGTGGTCAACGGAGCGCCCGGCAACACGATCGGAGGGGGGGCGCCCAACACGGTCCAGGGCAACAAGCTCGGGGACGTGGTGACGCGGAACCTCGAACCGCCGCCGCCGCTGGAGCCGCCGACCCGGGTCGTCTCGGCCACGGTGACGACCTCCGGCAGCACGGCCACGGGCATCACGCTGACGTTCGCGGGGGCGCTGGACCCGGCCTCGGCCGCCCAGCTCGCGGCGTACCAGGTGCGGCTGTCCCGGCCAGGTCGGGGAACCAGTTCGGTCGTGCAACTGAAGGCCGCCTCCCACGACGCGGCGACGGGAACCGTCACGCTGACGTTCTCCAGGCCGCTGCCGGCGACGACCCCGCTGGTCCTCTCGGCGACGGGCCTGACCGACCCCCACGGCCGTCCCCTCGACGGCGCGCCTGGGGGCACGTATTCGACCCAGCTCGTCGGCCGACCGTCGGCCCCGACCCCGCTCCCCAGACCCCGACCCACGCCGCCGCCTCGACGCCCCGACCGACCGACGCCCCGAGACCCGCCGCGCGTCGGCCCGACCCGAGATCCGGGCCCAAATCTTGACGCCCAGGCCCGCGCGCTGCGATCGTAATGCCATCCCAGGCCGATCGCGACCGGCCGGGTGCTTCCAGCGATCGAATCGATCCACTTCGGATCCAAGAAAGGGCGCGTTTCATGCGTTGGCGAGGCCGTCGAGAGAGCGAGAACGTCGAGGATCGTCGGCACATGGCGGGCCCCGTGGCCGTCGGAGGCATCGGCACGATCCTGATCGTGTTGCTCGGGCTGTTCTTCGGCGTCGACGTGCGACCCGTCCTCCAGCAGGTTCAGCAGGGTCAAGGACAGCCCGGCCCGGGCGCGCCTGGAAAGGCGGTCGATCCCGCCGAGGAGGAAGCCGCGTCGATGGTCAAGGTCATCCTGGCCGATACCGAGGACGTCTGGAACGAACTGTTCCAAGCGTTGGGTCAGCCCTACCAGGAGCCGAAGCTAGTCCTGTTCAGTGGACGGGTCGACTCGGCCTGTGGGCAGGCCAGCGCGGCGGTCGGCCCGTTCTACTGCCCGGCGGATCGTCAGGTCTACATCGATCTGTCCTTCTTCAACGAACTGGAACGCCGGTTCAAGGCCCCCGGCGAGTTCGCGCAGGCGTACGTCGTGGCGCACGAGGTGGGCCACCACGTGCAAAACCTGCTGGGGTACAGCGAGAAGGTCAGCCGAATGCAAAGCCGCGTCGGCAAGGCGGAGGCCAACGAGCTTTCCGTCCGCCTGGAACTTCAGGCCGACTTCCTGGCCGGCGTGTGGGCCCACCACGCCCAGAAGATGAAGAACCTCCTGGAGCGTGGGGACGTCCCCGCCGCGCTCAACGCCGCGAGCCAGATCGGCGACGACAAGATCCAGATGCGAGCCCAGGGCTACGTCGTGCCCGACGCCTTCACCCACGGTAGCTCCGAACAGCGCGTTCGATGGTTCCGCAAGGGGTTTCAGTCGGGCAAAATCGAGGATGGCGACACGTTCTCAACCGACGATCTGTGAACCAGGGACCGCGCCCCGCGGAGCGGCCCTGTCGATTCCGCCCAGCATGACTCGCCGCCACGGCCCCCTCACGATAGAATCGACCCCTTCCCCAGGGCGGACGCCCCGCTGCGCGTCCGTCGTGGACCAGGGTCAAACCTCGACACCACTTGAGAAGAAGGTCCCGCCGCCGTGAGACGCATCCTTGTCACCGGTTCGATCGCTTATGACTACATCATGGTCTTTCCGGGCCGTTTTCGAGACCATATCCTTCCCGAGAAAATCCACATTCTCAGCGTGTCGTTCCTGGTCGATTCGCTCAAGCGGATGAAGGGGGGCACCGGGGCGAACATCGCGTTCAACCTCGCGCTGCTGGGCGAGCGCCCCGTGCTGGTCGGCACCGTGGGCGAGGACTTCGGCGAGTACCGCCAGTGGCTCGACCGGCACGGCGTGGACACCTCCGCCACCAAGGTGATCTCCGGCGACTTCACCGCCTCCTGTTTCATCAACACCGACCTTCAGGACAGCCAGATCACCGCGTTCTATCCAGGCGCGATGGCCAGGGCCGCCAGCCTCTCGCTCCGGGAATTCGACGCCTCGCCCGAGGACCTCGTCGTCATCGCCCCCAACGACCCGGCCGCCATGGCCCGTTACGCCGCCGACTGCGTCGAGCATCGCATCCCCTACCTCTACGACCCCTCGATGCAGCTCCCCCGGATGTCGGCCGACGAACTGAAGGCCGGCATGGCCGGGGCCAGAGTGCTGGCGGGCAACGACTACGAGTTCGGCATGATGGCCGAGAAACTGGGGATCAGCGAGGCCGAGCTGCGCAAGGCGGTCCCCGTCACCGTGATGACGCGCGGCGAGGCCGGGGCCCTGATCACCGCCGAGGGCCAGGAGTATGAGATCCCCCCCGCGAAGCCCGGCAAGGTGGTCGACCCCACCGGCGCGGGCGACGCCTTCCGGGCCGGCCTGCTGCTGGGAATGAAGCGCGGGTTCCCCTGGGACGTCGCCGGTCGCGTCGCTTCCTTGACGGCCGTTTACGCGATCGAAAACGCCGGGACCCAGTCCCACACCCACACCCCGGCCGAGTTCGCCGCCCGCTACGCCGAGAACTTCGGCCACGCGAAGGAGGTCGCCGCGCTGGCCTCCGCCTGAGCGACGAACCGACTCTACCGACCCACCCGGAACCGCCGCGTCACGATCGCAGGGGTCGTGGCGCGGTCGACCTTTTCGAAGACGTCGACCTCGAACGGCCTGCCGATCGTGTTGCCCGCCCGGTCTTCCAGCGAACGGTCCACCAGGAGCCGGTGGTCTCCCGCCAACCACGGTCGGTCCGGTACGAACACCCACGACGTCTCATCGTCACCCACCGTCGCCCGACCCGGCAGGCCCTGGCCGTCCGGACCCGACACCCCCAGCACTCGGCCGAGCATCGCCCGGTCCAGAGGCTCGGGGAACCGCACCACCAGCGCGGACCTCGTGCCAGGCTCCGGCGACCCAACCGACCAGCCCGCGGGGTCGGGCGGCTCGTGATCGGCGGGCCCGACTCGGAACGCCTTGCGATACGACTCCACGAGCGGTCCACCCGCGGCGTCCCGCCAGCCGCGGTCGATCACCAGGGTGTACGATTCCCCCTTCTCCAGCACCGGCCCGGCCTCCTCTCGGGGACGCAGGCCGCTCTTGATCCGGCCAGGATCGAAGAGAATCGTGAACCTTCGGCCGTCGGGGGTCCATAGCTCCTCCCCCAGCTCCAGAAACGGCAAGTCGATCGGGTCACCCTGGGCGTCGAGCAAGCTCAGATGTTCATACGCCTCGCCTCGACCCATCGGAGCCGAGAACTCGACGTAGAACTTCAAGAGGTTCTCGGGCAAGACCCCCGCCGTCGGCGAGACGCGCACGACCCTCGTCGACGAAACGACCGGCCGATCGGGAATGGCCAGGTCCGCCAGGATCGGAGTCGAACCGCCCGGAGGGTGAAGCACCGCCCGGTAGGTGACGCCAGGCTCCATCGGGAACCTCGGCGCGAACTGAAGCGACTTTCCCGAGACTCGATAGGTCCCAAACAGGGCGGGCCGGTCTCCCGGCCCGACGGTCGTCACCCGAAAGATCGCGGGGGCCTTCGAGGGATCGGCCGCCACCTGGGCGAGCGTCTCCGCGTCAAGCCCGACGGCCTCGAATACCCCTCGAGGATCGTCGGCGGAGGGAAGGCGGACCGCCGGCGCGTTCTGTCCAATCAGCCAGGCCAGAAGAAAGATTCGCGAATAAAGCACGATGGAAGATTCAGCTATTGCGGGCCAAATGTTGATATGAATGGAGAATGGTCCGCGATGGCGGACCCCACCAATCTCCGTCCGTCGTATTCATATCATCACACTGATCGACGACCCGGCGCTTCGCGGAGCGCCGGGTCGATCGATTCGCGCGAGTCATGTCATGGTCGGGTCAGGGCAGGGAGACGGTTTGCAGGCAGAGGGTGCCCGCGTCGTCACGGACCAGCACCAGGGCGTGGCCGTCGCCCAGTCGGTCGAGCTGCTCGACCCCCTTCATCGAGGCGATGGTCTCGTAGGCCATGCCCTGGGTGCCCCCACCGCCGACGGGCGCGGTGATGCTCTTGGCGTCGGCGGCCCCTTCGGTCGGGATCTTCATGACGCCTCGGGAGTTATTGGCCAGGAGCAGGTAGTCCTTGCCCCCCTTTTGGTAGACGATCATGTCGAGCGGGCGGTTGCGGTTGCCCAGTTCGGCGATGGTGGTCCCCTTGACCTGGGCACCTGGCTTGAGGTCGGCCACGGGCACCTTCACCAGCGGGGTGCAGGTGTAGGCGGCGAGCAGGTGCGGAGCGCCGTTGATCTGGTAGGCGACGAACGTTCGGACCGGGCTCTTGGTCTCGAAGCGGCCGTGGGCCCCGTGATAGATCTCGATCGCCGCGCCGTCGGCCTGGCCCTGGAACGGGAACGGCAGGGCGATCAGCCGGGAGCTGAACTCCTCGTTCGAGAGGCCCGCGACGAACAACCGGCCATCGACGTACGCGAGGTCGGTGATCGATTCGGCCCGGAGGCTCTGCCCGCGTTGGGTGGCGCCTGGGGCGGGCGGGTTGGGCACGTCGGCCTTGGCGAAGCGGACGTTCTCCAGCGAGACTTCCTCGATCGCCGCGTCGCCACCGACGCGGAGCAGGACGGGCGTGGCCTCGGGCCCTCGGCCTCGGGAGACCGAGAGGTACGCCTTGCCGGAAGCGGGGTTGACGGCCACGTCGTTGATCAGGACGTTCTTGACGTCGGTCCCGAGCCGGGCGGCCACCTTCTCGGCGATCCCCTCGACGTTGATCGGGGCCTTCTCACGACCGCCGGTCCGGTCGCCGGTGTCGATGGCGAAGACGGCCGCGCCCTGGGTGTCGCCGACGAACAGGACGCCGTCGGGGCCGAACGTCAGCGGACCGGCCGACTTGATCTGGGGCGTGCCGGCCTTCAGGCTGGCGGTCAGGTCGGAGTCGGCGGCGGTCGCCGTCGTCGCGGTCATGGCGGCCGCGGTGATCGCGCAAAGAACCTTGAACCTCATGATGCCTCCCTTGTCGCTGCCGCTAAGGTTCGAGCGAGTGGCGTCGCACGGGCGACGCCGGCCGGCGCGAGACACTCGCGCCGCTCGGTCGACTGGCCAAATCGGAACCACGTCGCATCACGTTACCCACGCCGGGCGCACTCGGGCAATGAAAAAACCGGCTCAAATCGGCCCTTGGGCCGCTCTTTCCACGCCCGCATGCACCATCGCGGTCCCATGAGGCCGACCAGCCCCAACTGGTCTTGAGCGTCAACCGACGATTCCCCGGCCCACCTTTCTCGACCATCGCCCGCCTCTCGGCGCGCGGAGCGAACCGGGCCAGACTCCAGTTGGATTCACGTTCGCTGATTTTTTAACGTCCAGGCCTGTCAACCGGCCCCGCCGGGGGCGTTTCGAGGGGAGCGTCGGGGCGTCGGGGTCGCGGGGGGCCGCGGTGGCTTGGGTTCGTTTCGTCGAGGCCGATCCGCGGGTCCAGGTCGACGACGTGGGGCCGCGCCCCGCGGCCCTGGTTCGGGCGTGACCTCGATCTCGGGCTCGGTCCTGGTCTCAACCTCGACCTCGGGCGATGTGGTGGGTTCCTCGTCGCGCTCGGGCCGGGCCCCGCGGAGCTTCGCGAAGTCGCCGAGGGCGCGGTGCAGGGCGCGTTCGGCGGCCGCCTCGTAGCGGATTCGCAGCGAGGCCAGGGGGGTCTGATCGAGCAGGGCGCGTTCGGCGGCCTCGTCGCGGTCGGCGGCGGCCCTGGCGTCCAGACGATCCGCCTTCAGCGCCTGGAGCCGTGCGACCTCCGTGTCGTGCAACGCCCAGAGTTCGGCGAGAGCCGCGCCCTTGTCGGGCGACTGACGCGCGCGCATCCGATCGACGCGTATCCGATACACGGGGCGGCCTTCCGTGGCGAGCGTCGCCTGGAAACAGTCGTCCCAGAGGTCCCAGGCTTCCGGATGGAGCGCTACGCAGGCGAGGGTGACCCGCTCGACGACCGGGTCGAACATCACGTCCTCGGGCCGCTTGCCGATCAGCTTGAGGGCCTTGTACCGGGCGTCGTAGTGCCAGAATTCCTCGCGGCGGAGCATCAGGGCGAGTTCCTCCCAACGGGCGAGCTTCCAGTCGACCCCTTCGGCGGTTCGTTCGAGTTCGAAGGCGAGCACGGCGGGGTCGTCCTGGCGCCATGCCTCGACCTTCGCGGCGAAATCTCGGTTGAGCATCCTGGGGATCGCGCAACGGTTCAACGGGTCTCGGATCAGACGTTCGCCAAGCTGGACGGCCTCCGCGAGTCGGGCCTGGTCGTGGGCGTCGGCCGCGGCCCTGGCGTCGTGTCGGAGCGTGGCGGCCTCTTGCCTGGCGGCGCGTTCCAGCCGCCACGAGGCGTGGCAGGCCCTGGCGACGAGGGCCCGCTCGATCGGGCCGACGGGCTTCGCGTCGTCGTTCCAGGCGTCGAGCCTGGCCTGGTAAGCCTCGACGTCCTCGACCGACCCGACGACCAGCGTCGCGGCGGTGAGGCCATGCGAAAGGGCGTTGCGGGACGAGCGCGCCTTGCCCTCGGCGGTTTTGGGGCCAGTCGATTTCAACGCGTTGCGGCGGTTGGCCGCGACCCTCGCCGGAGTCGTCATGATCAATCCAAGTCCATGTCGCGATTTCGTCGGACCTCGAACCCCAGGCGCGGACGTCGAGCCCAAAGCGCGGTCCCGTCCTCCTCACCATCGGAGAGAGTGGGACTGGCGTTCCGCGGACGCGGGGCGCGGTGGTGGGCTCCAGGCGATACCGCCGCGGCGGGGTGGCCGTGGGGGAATCTCGTCCGCGCCACAAGGGGCGGCGGATGACGCGAGGCCCCATCCCACGACGACGTTCCGCCCAGGGCCGCCCGGCCGCCCCGGACACACGGGAACGCGCTGGGAATGACTTCCCGAGTTTTGAGTCCAGGGGTGCCCGGGTCAAAGCGCGGCGGGGCCCGGAAGTGACTTCGACTTTGGGGTCGGCGACGAACCCAACTGGGCTGAATCGAGACGAAACGCTTCCATCGACGTCCAGGGCGAGTCCGGGCCACGCCGCGCTTTGACCCGGGCACCCAATCGCCGTCGACTCGGGAAGTTATTGACAGCCTGATCCTCAGGCGCTCGGGTCCGCGTCGCCCTCCTCCCTGATGGAACGAACTTCGCGAAAAAAGGTTGGACCGAACCGGCCGATCGATTGCAATGATTGATCGAGCGTGGCGAATCGGACGGGATCACGTCCGGGCTTGAGAATCGGGTCACCGGGTCGACTGAGATCATGGAAGCCGCATCCCGAAGCACCGAGCGGAATGGCCCAGGTCGGTTCCGCCTGGCGAATCGGATCGTGATCGTGGCACTGGCGCTGGCCGGGGTCGCCGCGGGGTTCCGGCTTTGGTGGCGAGGTCGACCAGACCGACATCTGGCCGAGGCCGAGCGAAGCCTCGTCGCGGGGGATTGGGGTGAGGCGTCGCGATGGCTCGAGCTGCCCGATCGCTCGACGAAGACTCGCGAGCGCGCCGGCCTGCTCCGAGCCCGACTCGCGCTGGCCTCGGGACGACCGAAGGACGCCATCGACCCGCTGCGTACGATCGCGCCGACGAGCCCCCACTGGGCCGAGGCGGCCTTCTGGAAGGGGCGTGTCCTCCACGCGGTCGGGAACACGCCCCAGGCCATCGTCTGGTTGAAGACCGCGCTTCAGGGGAAGGGGGACGACCCCGAGACGCTGCGATGGCTCGCCAGCGCGGCGTATGAACTGGGGGACCGCGCGACGCTGGACGACGCGCTGCGGACGCTGACCAGCGTCGACCCAAGGGACGCCCGCGCCTGGCGCACGCTGGGCCTGGTCATCCTGGAGGACCTCGACGGCGGCGAGCTCGAACTGGAGCGTGCGCGAGACGCCTACCAACGGTCGCTCCGGCTCGACCCCGGCCAGCCCAAGATCCGCCACGAACTGGCCGAGGTGCTCGTGAAACTGGGCGTCCTCGACGAGGCCGAGCGTCAGCTCAGGCTCTGCGAAGGGCACGTCGCCGCGGCCGACTGGGCCGACCTCAAGGCCCAGCTCCTCTGGAAGCGCGGCGAGCGGGAAGGCTGCCGCGCGGTGCTGGACGCGGCCCTGA
>JBFWRA010000110.1:0-8287 GCA_050249155.1 Isosphaeraceae bacterium
GCCGATCGACTGCTGGTGGTCTCGTCAGGACTCCACGGCGTCGAGGGGTTCTTCGGCTCGGCCTCACAACTCTCGGCGATGGTCGACCGGTTCGGCGGGTGGGAGCCGGGCCCTGGCGAGGCGGTCCTGTTGATCCACGCGCTCAACCCCTACGGGTTCGCCTGGCGACGCCGTTTCGACGAGGCGAACGTCGACCTCAACCGCAACTTCCTGGTCGACGGCGAAGCGTTCGAGGGAGCCCCTCCCCGTTACCTGGAACTCGACGCGCTGCTGAACCCGAAGCGCGGCGGGGGCCTGATCGATCACGCGGCCTTCCTGGCCAGGGCGACGTGGATCATCCAGCGCTGGGGGCTCCCCGCGCTCAAGGAGGCGGTCGCGGGAGGGCAGTACGAACGCCCCCTGGGACTCTTTTTCGGTGGCGAGGAACCCGCCGGGGTCCAGCGCATCCTTGAGCGTCGGATCGGAGACTGGGTGGGCGAGGCCGCGACGATCCGCCATCTGGATCTCCACACAGGGCTGGGACCGTCGGCCACGTACAAGCTGCTGACCCATCCCGACGTTTCCGAATCACGACGAGACGCCGCCCGAGAGGCGCTGGGCGACGTGATCGAAGGCTGGAGCGCCTCGGGAGTCGCCTATCAGGTGAAGGGGGATCTCGGGCGTTGGATGCACCGACGATGGGCCGAACGGGATTGCCTGTCGTTCTGCGCGGAGTTCGGAACGTATCCTCCCCTCACCGTCCTGGCGGCGCTCCGCGACGAGAACCGGGCCCACCATCATCTCCCCGAGGGGCACCCCGCGTGGCTTCGGGCCAAACGACGACTCGTCGAGGTCTTCGCGCCGACCGTCTCAGGTTGGCGCGACGAGTCGATCCGACGGTCCATCGACCTGATGCGACAGTTCCGGAAATGGACCTTCGACCCGCTGGAACGTCGAGGAATCGCTCAAAACGCGGAAGGAACCCGAGACCACTCTTCCAGGACCTCGGAGCGAAGTCGCCATCCTCCTGAACAAAAGCGATGATTTGTTGACGGTCCGATCCGGTTTTAGGATGGTCGACCAGGAGCGTGGCGTGCCGCGCCGCAGCCTGGCCCCTTGGTGTTCCAAGACGGAGGACCGGTGATGAGGCGCGTGTTTTGGCTGACGTCGTTCGTCGCGGCGATCGTCGCGCTGTCGGCGTCGCCGGCGCGGGCGGGGGTGGTTGGTCCTGACCATCAGCGAGGTCGGCGGCGACGTGGTCATCGCCGGCGGGGGAACGCTCAATCTCCCCGCCCTCAACTTTCTTTTCTCGGCACCCAGACTCCCGGAGCGGAGTTCCTCCCCATTAGCGGGCACCTCGTCGTCGGACCGACGCCCAATATCACGACGGACATCTACTCATCCATCAATGACCCGAGTTCATTGGGGCCGGGGACCACGAGCTTCGGTGCGACGAGCGGGTCGGGCGACCGCTTCGGAATCACGCCAACGGCTGGCTTCTCGCGCGTTCCCCAGGGCTCCGTGTCCGGGTCTCCGCTGTCGGCCACGAACACGTACGCCAGCACGACGATTTTGGGCCTGGGCTTGACCCCCGGCACGTACAGCTCCACCTGGGGCACGGGACCGACGGCCGATTTCTTCACCGTCCAGATTGGGGTGACGGCCATTCCCGAGCCGTCGCCGCTGGCGCTGGCCGGCGTGGCGGTCGGGATGGCGGACGTCGTGGCCTGGCGCCGGCGAGCGGGTCGGACGGCCGTGGACTGACAGAGCGCTCGCGATCGGATTGGTTCGGGTCGGGTCGGGTCGAGGGGATATGAGACGGCGGGCGGCTCTCGCGGCACCCCTCTGATTCTCGTCTCCAAACCGCCGTCTCCACGCCGGACGTTGGAGGCGGGGAGAAACCCGGCGGAGGATCACACGCGCGCTTGCTCCTCACGGTCGGCCGTTGGGACCGGCCCGGGATCGATCGCGCACCGAGGACGTCCGAGGGTCGCGACCTTTCGTCCCGATTTCCCCCCGTCCGGGAACCGCGTTAAAAGCTAAAGAAGACCGAGGCCACCCTGCTCAGAAGGCGTGGTCTGGCGGCGTCCGGAGTGCAGAGCCGGAAGAGTTCCTCCAGCGGCCGACGGTAGCCCCAGTCGTCGCTCAGGAGGCAGAGCCGATCGAAGTCCGCCTTGCTCATGAAACCGGAGTAGATCAGCCTCTGACGAGCCTCGTCGTAGCGGATTCGGCCTGCGAAGTCCTCGGGGAAGCTGAGCCCTTCAGGCTTGCGCCTCATTGTGACGGAGCGTTCCATGGGGCCTCCCATCGAACCGGTCGTTCACGTTGGGTCGATCGGTGGTCGGGGGTGGGTGCGAGGAAGTCGATTCGCGAAGAAACTCTTCCTTGTTGAATATCACTCACCGGCGGTCGTTGCAAGAACCCACGGAGCGCCGATTCCGAATTCCGCGGAACGCCGTATCCCGCGCACAGCAGGGGCGGTTTCGTTAAGCGTGTCAGTTCCGACGCGGTCCGCCGATTGTTACACACAGATTTGACTGATAACTCGCTTGACAAGTAGTCGTGGAACTCTCAGGATGGTTCAACCCTTTCTAGGATTTGATGAAGCCAACCAATCAGACTCCACCCGACCGACCCTGCCAGGCTCGCAACCTGGGGTTCTCGCCCTGTGGATCTCACTGGTTGAGTGTGGAACCCCCTACGAAAGCGGTCACCCTCCCTTCATTTGGTCGAACTTCGAAAGTCGCGATCGACCTCGGTCCCGGAAACGGGTTGCCGTGTGGATGCGTCTTCCAGTCCATCGTTCCGTGAACCGTGATGTCTTCCGAAGCCCTGGATTCCCCCCTCGCACTTCCCCGATTCTCGAACACGGTCACCTCACGCGGCGCTTGCGTATGGGATCTCATGATCGATCGGGTGCATGATTCGTCGAGCGCTCACGACCAGGGGGGCTCGCGCTTCGAGGGATCTCGCGACGATCGTTGGAGTCAGTCCAACACGGAAACGCCGGGTTCTCCGGCGTTTCATACCCTGGTAGTGAGGCGAAACCTGGGGGTCCGCCTCCCAATACCCGAGTCGCCCTGAGTGGGCGACGTCCGACCCCCGAGGTTCAACAAGGACGCATGATGTCTGGAATCAAGAGTCTTCGACTTCTCTTCTCGGCGCTGGGACTTTCCGTGATCCTCGCCGGTTGTGGAGCGAGCGACAATGAGTCGACGATGATGACCGACGCGGACGGGAAACCGATGGTGATCGAGAACGAGGGTGCCGCCAAGACCTACACGTCCTCCGAAGCCGCCTACAAGGCCACCTCGGGCCAGAATCTCCAGCAGACCAAGGGCTATCGCAAGCGTTGAGTCAACGCCGCTCGCGGAATCGCCGATCCTGCCATCCGTCCGTTTCCGATTTCCATTCTTGATCGAGTACCCCACGGGAGTCGTTCATGTCGCAGAAGCATCGCGGTTTCACCCTGATCGAGCTGCTGGTGGTCATCGCCATCATCGCGGTATTGATCGCATTGTTGCTCCCCGCCGTGCAGTCGGCGCGGGAAGCGGCGCGACGTTCGCAGTGCGTCAACAATCTCAAACAGATTGGTCTCGCCATTCATAACTATCACTCCACCCACGACGCGCTTCCTCCGGGTGGCGAGGTCCGGAGCGGTGGGTCGGTCGCCGGCTATCCCGCCCTGGGATGGGTCAACGGCCCGCAAAACCACAGCATGAACGTCCGGATTCTGCCCTACATGGAGCAGCAGCCGGCGTACAACGCCGTCAACTTCCAGGTCACCGCGATCTGGGGGGTGAGCAACGACTCGGCCCCTTACGTCATCGACGGTTACGAGCATAACCGGACGGTCATGGTGATGAAGATCGCCAGTTTCGTCTGCCCTTCCGACAAGAACGTCCCGGGCGGCGCCCATCCCCAGGGCCAGGGGGTCAGCTACGCCCCCAACCAGGGCCTGAACCGCTACAACAGCAACTGGGCGTCCAGTGGCCCGGTCTACTTCCAGGGGGATGACGGCGGCCTGAACAAGATCCGCAACTTCGCCGCGGTCACCGACGGCACCAGCAACACCGCCATGTACAGCGAATGGGTCAAGGGCAAGGGGTCTAACGACCGTATCCACCCGGGCATCGTCTGGCAGGGTGTGGGCGTGGATTCCGTTCCGCAGGCCGAGCGAGGCGTTCCAGCCAACCAGAAGCTCGCGGCCCTTTGCCAGAACCGAAACAACGCCGCGGACATCTGGGATTTCAAGGGCGAGGTCTGGATGCTCCATGAGTCGGGTCGTGGCGGTGGCTATTACCACATCCAGACTCCGAACAAGAAATCATGCCAGTGCTGTGGGTACGACACCATCATCGGTGCCAGCTCGAACCACCCGGGCGGCGTGAACGTCTTGATGCTGGACGGCTCGGTCAAGTTCATCAAGGACACGATCAGCCAGCCCACGTGGTACGCGCTCGCCACCATCGACTGGGGCGAGGTGCTCTCCTCCGACTCTTACTAAGTTAGGTCAGAGAAGTCGATCGCGAGGCCGGGGAAGTCCCCGGACCTCGCGAAGGATCGGATCGGCGAAGACCTCACGGACCCCGCCCGGCGGGTCCGTGAGGTCGTCTCGCTTCCGCTCGACCCGCGACCTGGACCGACGCCGCCGACCGTCACCCTCTTCCACGTCCCGACGATGAGTGATACCGACTCCTCCCACTCGGCTCCAGGCCGGCGAAAGGCTCCACGAAGTCGGGGAAGGCGTTCCCCTCCTCCGGGTTCCTTTCGTCTCGGCGTTCTCGTGAGAGGTCTCGCGCTCGCCGGTCTGCTCGCGCTCACGGTCTGGCGCGCCCAGGGATTCTGGGCGTTCCACCTTCCGGCCACGCTGGACCCGGAGAACGACCCGGTCGAGGCGCTCCGCCTGGCGCTCGACCACCTCGAGACCTGGCCAGGCGACCTCGCCGCGAACCGACTGGCCGCGCGGGGGCTCAGCCAGCTCATCTATCCGGACGAGGCCGAGCCGTATTACGATCGGCTTCGCCGCGCCGATCGTTTCAACGCCCAGGACGCCCACGCCAGGGCGCTTGGGCTCACCCGGGCCAACCAGAGGGAGAACGCGGTCGCCGCCTACGAGGCGATCCTGGCCGAATCACCCGACGATCCGCTGGCCCTCCGTAGGCTGGGCGCGGTCCAGTGGAGCCGAGGACGGCGCGAGGAGGCCCTCTCGGCCGCTCGACGGCTGGCCGAGACTCCGGAGGGCGCCGTGACCGGACAGATCCTGCTCGCCCAGGTCTATCACGACGGCGGCCGCTGGGAAGAGGCGGTGCGGCATGCGAGGCGCGTGCTCGAACTGGACCCGGAGCTGGATCAACTGGGCTACCCCAGGGAGGTCTTCTACCTCGAATTCGGAGACGACCTGCTGAGAACCGGAAGGACCACCGAGGCCCGCCAGCTGATGGAGTCGGCCCTCTCTCGTCTGGACGACGTCGGGCTGCTGGAAGTGCTGGGTCAAGCCTGTCTGGAGGAAGGGGACCTCGACGAGGCCGACCGCCACTGGCGACGCGCCGCGGAGCGCTCGCCGGGTCGGGCCAAACCCTGGAGGGTCCTTGGACGTATTCGACTCAGGAGCCAGCGAGCCGAGGAGGCCGTCACGTTCCTCAACCGGGCCCTGGAGATCGACCCTGAGCACTACGAGACCCTCGCGTCGCTGGCGGCGGCTTACCGGGTCCTGGGCCGGCTCGATCAGGCCAGGGAGCTGGAGTCTCGCGCCGCGACCGCCCGCCGGGCCTTGCCGCCGAGCGCGACGGGCATGGGAGCTGACTTGCCCCAAACCTCGCCCTGAGTCAACCCGCATGAGCGTTTCCCGAATCTCCTCGCCGCCGTCGCCGGCATTCTGGCCCTTGGTGATCGCCCTCGTCTTGACCGGCTGCGGGGACGCTTCACGACCCGTCCCAACGTCGCCGGGGATCGAGCGCGTCGGGATCGAACCACCCCAGCCCCACCCCACGACCACCCGGGTCGACCCGACGACGCCGGGGCGGTCGCCGATCCGCTTTCGCGACGTCACCGAGTCGACCGGGATCGACTTCGTCCACCAAAGTGGGAACGACGCGTCAAAACATTTCCCGACGTCGCTGGGCAGCGGCGTCAGTTTGCTGGACTACGACGGCGACGGCCGCCTCGACCTCTACCTGACGACGACGCGCTCGCTTCCGCTCGACGGACCCGCCCGCTCGGCCGGCAACCGCCTTTTTCGGAACCTCGGGGGCCTTCGGTTCGAGGACGTGACGACGCGCGCGGGAGTCGGGCACGTGGGCTTTTGCCACGGGGCGTCGGTCGGCGACGTCGACAACGACGGTCGGCCCGACCTCTACCTGACGAATCTGGGAGGCAACGTCCTGTACCTGAACGCTGGCGACGGAACGTTTCGCGACGCGAGCGCCGGCGGCGGGGCCGTCGTGGAGGGCTGGTCCTCCGGATCGGCCTTTCTCGACTACGACGGTGATGGAGCGCTCGACCTCTACGTGACATGTTACGGCCAGTGGTCCGACCACGACGACCACGAGTTTTGCGGCGACAAGGAGCGTGGCCTTCGCGTCATCTGCTCGCCGTTCTCGATCACCCCCGCGCGTCATTACCTGTTCAAAGGCCGCGGTGACGGCACCTTCGTCGAGACGACCGCCGCGGCGGGCGTCCTGCGACGCGACGGCCGGGGCCTGGGCGTCATCGCCGCGGACCTCAACCACGACGGCCGAACCGACCTGTACGTCGCCAACGACGGCTGTCCCAACTTCCTCTTCCTCAACCGAGGCGACGGCACCTTCGAGGACCTCACCGAATCCTCGGGCGCCGCCACGAACGAGGCGGGAGAAGTGCAGGGGAGCATGGGCGTCGACGTGCAAGACCTCGACGGAGACGGTCTCTCCGAGATCCTCGTGACCAATTTTCGAGGCCAGTACAACACGGTCTACCGGAACCACGACGGCAGGAACTTTCAGGACGTGACCGCGCGGACCGGAACGGTCAAGGAGAGCCTCCCTTACGTCGGCTGGGGCTGCGCCCTGGCCGATTTCGACGCGGACGGGCTAGCCGACATGTTCGTGGTCAACGGCGAGGTGGACGACAACCTTCGAGCCCTCGGTCAGGAAATCGACTACCGACAGCCCGCGCTCGTCTGGAAAAATGAAGGTGCGTTCAAATTCTCAAAGATGGAGGACCCTGGTTCGTTCTTCCGGATCAACCACCCCGCCCGGGGGGCGGCGTTCGGAGACCTGGACGACGACGGCGACCTGGACGTGGTGGTGGGCATGATGGACGAGCGACCGGCCGTTCTGGTCAATGATTCCGACTCGGGCCACTGGGCGCGGATTCGACTGACGCCCACCCGTTCCAACCGCTCGGCCATCGGTGCCAGGGTCGAGATTCAGGCCGGGAGGCGAACCCTTCAGAGACAGCGCAAGGGGGGCGATAGTTACCTCTCGGCCAACGACCCTCGACTCCATTTTGGACTGGGGGACGCCGAGACGATCGATCGGCTGGAGGTCCACTGGCCTTCCGGCGCGAGGACCGTCCTGGAGAACCTGGCCGTCGATCGCGAGCACGAGGTCGTCGAACCCCTGGCGAACGCCGCCGAGGAGGCGCGATGAGCCTCCGAGCGCTGGCGAGGTTCGCGGGGGTCGTCGTGGTCCTGGGAGCGGCCGCCTTCGCCCTGCGCGATCCGGTGACGCGATGGCTCGAAACGCCCCCGACCGTGGGGGAGGCGGCCCTGGCGGTTCGCCAGGGACGCTACGACGACGCCGAGCGATTGCTCGACCGCGTGCTGGCGCGACGTCCCGACCAGCGCGATGCGAACCTCTTAATGGCCCAGGTGCTGATCGACCGAACGAACCCAAAGCCGGCCAGGGCGCTGGAATGCCTCTCCCGGGTGAGGACGCGCAACCGACAGGTCCAGGCGGTCCTGCGGGTCCAGGAGGGAAAGGCGCTGTATCAACTTCGACGACTCGCCGAGTCGGAGTCGGCCTGGCTCGAAGCGCTTGAGTTGAACCCCAGGGTGCCCGAGGCGGGTTGGCTCCTGATCCAGCAGTATTACCTTCAGGGGAGGGACGACGAGGTCGCCAGGCTCGCCCTCGAACTTCATCCGAGGGAGACGGACCCGATCGACCGGGTTCGTTACCTGCTGGAGCTGGTCCGCGAGGACGTCGAGCGGCTCGCGGCGGCTGGCGTGATTCCCTGGCTCGAACCCGCGGTGAAGGCGAATCCCGGCGATCGAGCCTCCGCGCTGGCGCTGGGACGCGCGCTGGTCAAGGAAGGTCGGACCGAGGAG
>JBFWRA010000111.1:0-8244 GCA_050249155.1 Isosphaeraceae bacterium
ATGTCGATCTTCTCCTCGATGGAGCGCATCAGGCGTTCGTCGGGTTCCTCGGTCTGACCGGTGTACTTGTTCTTGACCTTTTCGCGCTGGGTGTACGCCTTGACGTTGTCGATGTAGTTGCCGCAGAGCCGTGTGAGGGCGTCCTCGTCGGCCGCGATGGCGCGTTGGACCTCGTTCTTGACCACGTCCTCGTACTCCTCTTTCACGACGGCGAGGAGATGCTTGTAGTGTTTGCGGATCTCGTCGTTGTTGATGAGGGAGTGGTGTTTCAGGCCGGCCTCGAGTTCGTTGAGGACCATGAACGGGTTGACCGATCGGGCCTCGGGGTAACCGACCAGGGCGTTGGAGATCTTGTCCTGGACGTACCGGGGGCTGATGCCCAGCATTCCCTCGCGCTCGGCCTCCTCGCGAAGTTCCTTGATGTTGTCCTCGGTGAACCCGGGCAGGGTCTTGCCGTTGTAGAGCTTGAGCTTCTGCATCAAGGTCAGGCCGGCGTTCTTGGGTTCCTCCAGCCGGGTCAGGACGGCCCACATCGCGGCGACTTCCAGGGTGTGAGGGGCGATGCGCTTGCCCCGGACTTTCCGCGAGTTGTAGTCCTTCTCGTAAATCTTGATCTCGTCGGACAGCCGGGTCACGTAGGGCACGTCGATCTTGACGGTACGGTCCCGCAGGGCCTCCATGAACTCGTTGGATTGGAGCTTCTTGTACTCCGGTTCGTTGGTGTGCCCGATGATGACCTCGTCGATGTCGGTCTGCGCGAACTTCTTGGGTTTGATCTTGTGTTCCTGGCTGGCCCCCAGAAGGTCGTAGAGGAACGCGACGTCGAGCTTGAGAACCTCGATGAATTCGATGATGCCGCGGTTCGCGATATTGAACTCGCCGTCGAAATTGAAGGCGCGGGGGTCGCTCTCGGTGCCGTACTCGGCGATCTTCCGGTAGTTGATGTCGCCGGTCAGCTCGGTGGCGTCCTGGTTCTTCTCGTCCTTGGGCTGGAAGGTCCCGATGCCGACGCGGTCTTGCTCGGAGAGGATTAGGCGGCGGACCCGCACGTCCTGAAGCACTCGGGCCCAGTCGCCGCCGTGCTTCTCCATGCGTTCGTTGAACATCTGGCGGCAGAAGGGGCAAAGCTCCCCGTCGACCTGAACCTGGAAGGCGTGCTCGTCGCGCCCCTCGTTGAGCGCTTCGAGAAACTGCTCGCGGCTTTCCCGGGGAACCAGGTGAAGGGGCTCCTCGTGCATCGGGCAGGGAGCGTGGGTCGCCTCCCCGTCGGGCGTCACTTCAAGCCAGCCATACGTGTAAAGCGCGCCGTCGTCGCGCTTCGAGTACGCCTCCATGCCCTTCTTGAGCAGTCGAGCGATCGTGCTCTTGGAGCTGCCGACCGGGCCGTGCAGCAGCAGGACGCGGCGCTCGGTGCCGTAGCGATGGGCGGCGCTCTTCAGGACGTTGACCAGGTTGACCAGGGTCCGGTCGAGCCCGAAAATGGCGTCCTGGCCGCCGTGATCCGGGTCGTCGAAGAACCGGTAGCGGGTCTGTTTCTCCTTGTTGGCGACCACCTCCTCGGTGCCGTAACTCAGAATCATGTCGTACAACCGTTGGTAGGCCGTACGCGTGACCCGGGGGTCGCGCCTGACGATCTCCAGGTACTCGCCGAAACTGCCTTGCCAGTGTTTTTTTTGGTATTCCGCCCGGTTCTGGCGACCGGCGATCAACGCGATTAGATCCGTTCCTGACGACATGAGCGGTGTCCCTCCTCGCGGGGCGGTGGAACCGTCGAGTGTTGCGCGTGTTCTGACTGGGGCCCATTCCGTCGCGGGCGAGCGGGGGTCCGCCATGGCGCGCGCGACCGAGGGCCCTCGTGCGGACGAGGCGAGGCCGAATTGCCAAGACGTCGGTCTGGAAGTTAGGGGCCGAGTCCGAAGAAGTCGGGAACCGCCCTCGAATCGTCTCGCTGAGTCCGTCGGCGTCCGAGGGTCGGGCGAAGTGGCCTCCGGGGATCAGACGGCGACCGTCGTCGTCGGGCAATCGTTCGGTCGTCTCTTATCCAATTACAACCCCCGCCCCCCGGAACTGTCAAGCGAACCAGCGTTGAAGAGTTGTTCAGCGTCACCCCGATCCACGCCCTCGCGACGGTTCGAACCCCCGCCGTTTCGCGGGCTTCGGGCCGTCGGGGGTCGGCCCGTCGGAACCTTGTTTTTTCGGGTGGCTCAGGACGCGGAAGCCGCCGCGTCCTCGGACACCTCGCGCGCGATCGCCGCTTCCGGTAGCGACCGCTCGGCCAGTTCGATCAGCGCCGAGACGGTCCAGAGGCCCACCGGGAGCGTCCCGTAGTGGGCGTAACTGTCGGCCGCGGCCAGCACCCAGGTCGACGCCGGAAACGACAGAACCAGCAGATAGGCCACCCCAGCCAGGAAGCCGGCGAGCACCCCGGCCATCGCGAACGTGACGACCAGCAGACCCCCTTGCGAGCGAAGCAAGCGGACGTATCCTCGCCACGACTCGCCCAGCCCTCCCCGGGTCCAGGCCGTCGCGCCGACGAGCCCCGTCAACGCCAGGGCCGCCGCCTGAAGCTCGATCAGTCCGTGACCAAGCTGCCAGCGAACGTAAGCCCCGAACGGCGTGGTGGCCACCGACGCCGGCAGGTAAAGCGAAACCAGCAAAAGCATGCTCGCCACGTAGCGCGACGGCAACGCGACCAGGCAGGCCAACGCCGCCCCGGGCATGAGACCAATCGGCTCTCGAAGGTCGAAGCCCCGACCCCCTTCCCGCTCATAACCGGACTCCCGCAGTTCGGCCAACACCCAGGCCATCAACACCCCGTCGGCCAGCAGCGTCACCGCGGGAATCACCAGCGCCTCGACGACCAGGCAACCCCCCAGGGGGAGTTCCCACGAACCGCTGGCCAGCGCCACCAGCCGGTAGAGCACGTAAAACGACCCGCAGGTCCAGCCCACCGTCGCCCAGCCGGAAAGCCGGGGCCTCATCGGCTGGCCAGGCAGCGGCACCACGCCCCAGGCCTCCGCCGTCCCTCGGAATAAAAGCCCCGTCGCGAGGATCAGAAGCGGAAGGTTGCTCGCCAGCCCCGCCAAATCGCGCAGGGGGGTCAATCCCGCGAGCGTTCCCTGTTCCAGCGCCAGTTCGACCATCCCACGCGATCGGGTGAGCAGCAGGACGTCGGCCTTGCCCTGTTCCAGGCTGTAGGCGAAACTCTGGCTCCCGGTCCAGGACAGGACGGTCATCCCGATCGTCACGGTGATCAGCCGGCCCGCCCTGCGCAGTCGACCCGTCGCCTCGCGAACCAGCCGGACGTGCTCCGCGACGTTCACGACTTGCCTGAGCGCGCGGCCCGGCCCTTGAAAGACCAGGGCCAACAGCAGCAGCGCCCCAAGCCCGGCCAGCGACGCCCAGAGCGGCCAAAAGCCCGGCTCCCCGTCCGGGGAACTCAGGGTCAGGCTGGCGCACCAGCGGCGCAGCGCCAGTGCCTTCATCGCCGCGGCGTTGGAAACCGGCGTGGGCGCGTTGGCGGACACGCCCGCGACCTGTGCCCAGACGACCGGCCAGGGCCCGATAGTCCCACCCATGAACGCCCCCGAATGGCCCGATCGTTCGCCGATTCCCCGCGGTGAGAACGAATTATAGTCGCCTCGGCGGTCCGGAGCCAGAGCCCATCCAACATTTGTCAGAGACGATCGTGGGAGACCAAGGGACTTCCCAGTTTTCTCATGACCGTGGGCCAACCCAGAGGGTACGATCCTCCGCGGTCGCGATGGTTCGGGCCAGGCGTGGGTGAGGGAGCGTGGGGAGGGAGGGGTGATCCGGTGCCGCGAGCGTGGCGTTCCGAGGGACTGGCGTGGACGGTCGGCGGTTGTCTGGCCGTCGGCCTGGCGCTGGGTGGGCTCCTCGTCGGTTATGAGCCCGTGGGGGGAGATCCCGACCGAATGTACCGCCCAATCAAGGAGGAACTGGCCGCGTCCCTCCGCGAGGGTCGGCTGCCGTTCTGGAGCGATCGGCTGGGCGTGGGCTTCCCGATGCTGGCCGAGAGCCATTCCGCCGCGCTCTATCCGCCGAACTGGCTGCTTTATCGGGCCCTGCGCGTGCCGCCGGCCTATCGGCTGTCGATGTGGCTGCACTTCGTCGCGCTGGCCGCGGCGACGGCCGCGTACGCCAGGGTGACCGGAGTCGGGCCGCCGGGCTCCGCCCTGGCCGGGGTGACGTTCGCCCTGTGCGGCTTCCTCACCATTCATTCCAGTCATGAGCCGTTTTATTGCGCGTTGCCCTATCTTCCCCTGGCCTTGCTGGCGGCCGACCGATACGCGGAGACTGGCAGGGCGGCCTGGCTCGCCGGTCTGGCGACGCTCTGGGGCGTGCAGATCACGCTCGGGCACTTTCAGCTTCAGACCTGGACCGCGCTGCTCGCGTTCGCGACGGGAAGCTGGCGGGTCCTGGCCGACGATCGGCCCCGGAGACGGATCGCTGGCCTGGGTCTGGGCCTGGCCTGGGGGGCCCTCGTGGCCGCGCCGCAACTCGTTCCCACCTGGGAGCTGGCCACGCGAGTCGGCCAGACCGAACGCGCGATCAAGGAATTGGCGTCCTACTCGTACCCGCCGTCGCACTGGGCGGAGGTCGCCGTCCCTGGGCTTTTTCGATCCCTGACGGGGGGTCCCGAAGGGCCCTACTGGATGAGCGAACGGACGACTCGGTATGAGGCCTGTCTCTTCGTGGGGACCGTCCCCCTGGTCCTGGCGTTCGTGGGATTCCTGGCGGGGGGAAGGAGGCTGACCCCCTGGCGGGTGCTGGTCCCGCTAAGCCTGGCGCTGGCGACGTCGCCCCGCTGGTGGCTTGAAGGATTCTCCTGGCTAACGAAGGTCCCGTTCCTCGGGGATTTTCGAGCCCCGGCGCGTTACACGGCGATCGCCAGCCTGGGCCTGGCGCTTCTGGCCGGGCGCGGGCTGGACCGGTCGATCGCCTCGCGACGATTCCGGGCCGGCCTGGCTCTGGCGTTGACGTTCGCCACCGCGGCGTTCGCCTGGGCGTGGTTCGTCGCGACGACCCGGCCCAGCCTTCGGGCCGAACTGACCGCCGACGCGTTGACCGGGACCCTCGCGACGGCGGCCCTCGCCTGGGTGATGGCGATGGCTGCGATTCTCGCCTGGCGCGTGGGTCGCATCGGCCCCTGGTGCCCCTTCCTGGTCGCGTTGGTCGAACTCGGGATCTGGTTCCACCTCGGGTCGACCACCGTGTGGGGATGGGCCGTGGACTTGCCGGGAGCGAGCCCCGTCTTGAGTCGCCTGGCCAGGGAGCCAGGGGTTCAAGGGGTCGGCGGGGTGCTGGACAACCTCCCCCTCCGCGCGGGGCTGCCGACCGCGGCGGCGTACACGGGCTTCCCACTCCCCCAGCCCGACGGCCTCTTGCGGACCCTTCGCGAGCGCGGGTTCGCCCACGATCCGAACGTCGTGGGTCTCCTTCGTCGGTTTGGAGTGAGTCACGTGGTCTGGGACGTCGACCCGATCCCGGCCTTCGGCGAGGAGATCTATCGGGGGCCCGACCCCGTCCTCGACCTGCTGACTTATCGACCGGCCGACCTACCCGCCCGACGGACCTGGCGAATCCTGGCGCTCCCGAAGCCGTTTCCCATGGCCAGAGTCGTCCGACTCGTTGAGATCGTTCCCGAACCCGATTTCTTGCTCGCGATGTATCTGACCGGTGACCACCTGGACCGGGTCTTCTACCTTCCGGAGGACGCGCCGCCGCCGCCGACCACGCCCTCGGCGCGCGCCGCACGGGTGATCGCCTGGCGAGGACGTTCGGGGGAGGTCGAGCATGACGGCTCGTGCGACCTGGTGCTCAACGTGATGTGGTACCCCGGCTGGGTCGCCCGGATCAACGACGGCCCCGAGCGACCGGTCCACCGGGCGGAGAACGGCCTGATCTCGGTTCGACTGGACGGCGAAGGGCCCGTCAGTCGGGTCGCGCTGAGCTTCGTGCCGAGTCACTTCGCGACGACGGCGGGCGTGTCGGCCCTGGCGACCCTGACCGCGGCGGTCGTCATCGTCGGGAGCGCGTTATCCGAGGGGAAGTGGAGTCGTTCCCAGCGATCCAGCCTCGCCGATTTGGACACGCGACCGAAACCCGTTTCCTAGAGCGATTCCGCGATGGTTCGCGCCCGGGGGGGGTACCTGGCACAGCACGCCCCGGTACTTCGTGGTGTCGATGATCTGGGGCGTCGCGAGCTCCGCCGCCAGGCACCCGGGACGACCAGGCGCGACCCCTGGGTGAGCGGCCGTGGAACCGGTCGCGTCAGGGCCGGGGCATGCTCGCGACCGGTCGCGATGCCGGCGCGGCGCCGCCGAGGGTCCTCGGTCGGCTGGGGGCGACGGCCGGGGGAATACTCGGCGCGTCGTAGAGCCGAAGGTAGCGGTAATAGACTTCCAGCGAGAGCGTGGCCAGCGCGGTGCAGTAGATTCGGCCCCCCTTCGTGCCGTAGGGGCTCGTGTCGGGATCCCAGCTACCGGCCATGTGGCCTCGGATGCGCTGACGACTCACGATCGCGTCACGGACTTCCCCGTTCCAGCGAGTCCAGGCCGCGCCGCCGTGCTGGTACATCGCCAGGGTACCGTAGTACCAGTAGTAGAGGTTGTATTCGCTGGTCTTGGGACCGTGGGCCAGCAGATACGACGCCGCCTCGGTGCTGGCCGGTCCCGGTCCGCCAACGCCGAGGAACTGTCGGCAGACCCAGGCCTCGGCGGTCATGGTGGGAGTGACGTCGTCCCAGGGCTGGTAGCGGGCCAGGCCCCTTGCGTCGCCGCTGGCGACCCTGGCGAGCCAGGTCAGAGTGCCCGACTGAAGCGCGCTGGGCACCTCGACCCCGACTTCCCTGGCCGACTTCAACGCCATGACCACCCAGCCGAGGATGCTCGTATCCCCGACCGGAGCGCCCGGTGCGTAGCGCCAGGCCTGGCCGTCCCGGGCGCGGGAGCGGGCGAGGAATCCGATGGCGCGGGCGACCGGGTCGCGAAGTCGTTCGTCTCCGGTCAGGGCGTACGCCTCGCAAAGCGCGATCGAGGCCATCGCGTGGCAGTACATGCCGACCGCCTTGCTGGACCCCCGGAGGTCGCCGTCCGGCTTTTGCGCGGCCCGAAGGAAGTCCAGCCCCTTCCCCACCGTCTCGGCGTACTTGCCGTCGGTCTGGGTGTAGCCCGCTCCCAGGAACGAGAGCAAGGCGAGTCCCGTCAGCGCGGTGTCGGCCTCCCAGTAAACGCACTCGCCGAAGCACGCCTCACCGGCGGGGCAGTGAATGGTGTAGTCGTCGTCCCCCTTGACCGCCTTGCCGTCGTCGTACCGCGCGGTGGAGCCGTCCCAACGTCCGTCGACGTCTTGATGTCGGGCGAGCCAGTCCAGGGCCCGCTCCACGGCCTGCTCGCTCGCGGGACTGGCCCCGGACCGATACGCCAGCGCGGATCGGTTCGGATCGAGCCGGGAGCGATAGACCTCGGGCACGTCGTTGATCGGGCGGCCCCCCGCCGCGCCCAGCACGTCGGGCAGCGCGGGAACCCCGCGCGGGATCACCCTCGCCAGCGGCAAGGGGGACGAGGCCGACACGTCGGGGCGGCGGCGCTCGGCGGTCGCCGCCTCGCCGGGCCTGGCCAACGACCGGACGTCGCGCGTCGGACGAACCTCGTTCGGAAGGGGCGCGACCGGATTCTTGACCACCTCGACCCCTCGCGCGACCTCCTCCGCGCCTCCGATGGCGAGGGAGGGTCCAGCTCCAAGGGCCCCGGGAGTGTCGATCGAGCCCCTGGGCCGAGGGGTCAGCGCGGGGTCGGTCCCCGGATCGCCCCTCGTTCCTGGATCGAGGGGAGAAACCATCGCCAGGTTCGGGGCCAGCCCACCCGCGAGGTCGCGGATTGGCTTCGTTTCGCCAGCGGTCGAGGGCCGCCCCTGGCTCCGCAGGTTCGCGTCGCCCACGCTCAGTCTCGGCGCGTCGGGGCGGGCGGGAATGCGGTCCACGGCGGCGACCCCCGTCTCGACTGACGACTCGGGAACGGTGGGCGTCGCGTCCTCGTGGTTTCGAAGTCGAACCCCGGGCGCCGCGCGTCGAGGCTCGGCCGGCGGGAGGGAGGGCCGGACCGCCGCGTCCAGCCCGACCGTCGCGGAGGGGGTCAACGTCGGCCTGGGACGATCCACCTCGGCCCGAGGCTCAGGCCGCGACGGCTCAGGCCGGAGCCGCTCGCCAGCGAGAGTGGCCCC
>JBFWRA010000112.1:0-8238 GCA_050249155.1 Isosphaeraceae bacterium
GAGCCCGCCATGTCGACGAAGGCGCAGATGATCAAATCGGAGACGCCCCGCAAGTTCGCGGTGCAACACCGCAACCGCTGCAAGCTGTGCGGTCGTCCCCGTGCCGTCTACCGGAAATTCGGCATCTGCCGGATCTGCTTCCGGAACCTGGCCAGCCGTGGGCTGATCCCAGGCGTGAAGAAGGCGAGCTGGTAAGTCCAACGCCGACCGAGAAGCGAGCGCCCAGGCCCGCGCCACGCTTCCCCAGGAAAAGAAGCCTCGCCCGAGCCGATCAAGCACTCGAAACGATACGAAACGCGACGCAACGCACGGAACCACCGACTCACCCCGCCGCGCCGACGGCGGCGGGCCGCCCCCGAGAAACCAGGCGGTCCGCCCTCGTTACCCGCGACGGCTGACGGGACCCGCCTCGCATGATGACCGACCCGATCGCCGATATGTTGACCCGGATCCGAAACGCCGTCCGGATCGAGCGCACCATCCTCGACATGCCCTCGTCGAACATCCGCAAGGGGATCGCGCAGGTGCTCAAGGAGGAGGGCTACATCTGGAACTTCGAGGAGGTCGACACCGTCCCCTCGAAGACCCTGCGGCTGGAACTGAAATACGGCCCCAACGGCGAGCGCCTGATCACCCGGATCGATCGGGTGAGCAAGCCCGGCCGACGGGTCTACACCGGTTACAAAGAACTCAAGCCGATCCTGGGAGGCATGGGGATTCAGATTCTCAGCACCCCCAGGGGAATCGTCAGCGACCGCAAGGCACGCGCCGAGAAGGTCGGTGGCGAAGTCCTCGCGCTGATTCACTAAGGAAGCCCCGACCCGTTCAAGGAGGCTTCGCCCGCCGCGAGCGGTCGTCCCCGTCCTGGATCACGAACCAACCACGTGCCCCAATCCGGAGCGCCGCCGGCCCGCCAGCGACCCACGACGCCCCGAAGCGAGAGGATCCTCGTCCCATGTCCCGTATTGGACGGAAGCCGGTGCCCGTGCCGGCCAGCGTGAAAGTGTCCGTCGCCGACTTGACGATCAGCGTCGAGGGGCCCAAGGGCAAGCTCGCGTTCCAGCACCGACCCGAAATCGGCGTCGCCTACGACGAGGCGGGCCGGCGGTTGCTCGTGACCCGGTCCGACGACGAACGGCTCAGCCGGGCGCTGCACGGACTGACGCGAAGCCTGGTGGCCAACATGGTCGAGGGCGTGAGCAACGGTTACACCAAGAAGCTTGAGATCGTGGGCGTCGGTTACCAGGCCCAGCTCAAGAAGGCCAACACCGTGGCGTTGCAGGTCGGCTACGCGAACCAGGTGGTCCTGGAAGCCCCCGCGGGCGTCACCGTGACGGTCGTCGACCCGACCCACGTGACGATCAGCGGGGCCGACAAGCAGGCCGTCGGCCAGTTCGCCGCCGAGGTACGAAAGGTCCGCCCCCCCGAGCCCTACAAGGGCAAGGGCATTCGCTACGAGGGGGAGGTCGTCCGTCGGAAGGCGGGCAAGGCGTTCGGCTCGAAGTGATCCGCGCGTTCCCCGACGCCTTCGCGGCTTGACCCCCTCGCGTTCCGCACTTCACACCCCGTGGGGCCGGGCGACCGGTCGGCATCGGCCGCCCCAGAACCCCGACGAAGGAAACCGCCGTGAGTTCATCGACGCAACGACAACTCGTGCAGGCCCGGCGGCTTCGCCGCCAGCGGCACGTTCGGAAACGGCTGACCGGTACCCCGGAACGGCCCAGGCTGGCGATCTTCCGCAGCTCGAAGCACATTTACGCCCAGGTGATCAACGACACGACCGGCTCGACCCTGGCGCAGGCGTCGACCCTGGACCCCGAGTTCAAGGCGTCGCTCAGCTACGGCGGCAACAAGGCGGCCGCGGCGCTGGTCGGCAAGGCGGTCGCCGAGCGAGCGAAGAAGGCCGGTATTGACAAGGATTGCTTCGACCGCCGAAGCTACAAGTATCACGGCAGGGTTCAAGCCCTGGCCGACGCGGCCCGCGAGGCGGGTCTGAATTTTTAAGCCGCTTCGCGAGTTGAGTTCAGGCAGGAGGAATGCCCGCCGTGTCCAGCGACAATCGTGATCGTGATCGTGGGGAGTGGTCGGAAAGCGTGGTGTCGATTCGACGTTGCGCCGCCGTGGTCAAGGGCGGGCGTCGATTCAGCTTCAACGCCCTGGTCGTCGTCGGCAACGGCCGCGGCCAGGTCGCCTGGGGCTACGGCAAGGCCAACGAAGTCCCCCCCTCCGTCGAAAAAGGGGTCAAGGACGCGCACAAGCAGATGAACCGGGTGAACCTGAAAGGGGGCACCATCCCCCACCGGGTGATCGGGAAGTTCGGCGCGGCCCGCGTCGTGATGCTGCCCGCCAGCCCCGGTACCGGCGTGATCGCCGGAGGGGCCGTCCGGGCCGTGGTCCAGGCCGCCGGCGTCACCGACATCCTGACCAAAAGCTACGGCTCCACCAACAAGCTGAACCTCGTCAAGGCGGCGGTGAACGCCCTGACCCAACTGCGGACCAAGGACGAGGTCGCTCGTCTCCGCGGAGTCACCCTGTAATGCAGTTGCACGACGTCTCGCAAGGCATCCACAAGCGCAAGAAGCGCAAGCGCGTCGGTCGCGGGATCGGCTCGGGCCACGGCAAGACCTCCAGCAAGGGACACAAGGGACATAGCTCCCGGCAAGGGTTCAAACAGAACCCGGTCTCCGAGGGAGGCCAGATGCCCCTGGTCCGCCGCGTGCCCAAGCGCGGCTTCTTCAACGGCGCGTTCAAGAAGGACTTCGCCATCGTCAACCTCTCCAGCCTCGACGCCTGCTACGAAGCCGGCGCCGTGATCGACGAGGCCGCCCTCCGGGCGCGTGGCCTGGTCAAGGGACGGCACGATGACGGCGTCAAGATCCTGGGCGACGGCGAGGTGACCAAGGCCCTGACCGTCCACGCCCAGAAGTTCAGCGGGTCCGCCACCGCGAAACTCGTCGCCGCCGGTGGTCAGGCCGTCGTCGTCGCCTGAGCCGGCGACCCCCTCCCCCGGCCTGGTCGAGTTCCCCGTCGGGCGGGATCACCCGCCCGCCCTCTGGTCGTTCCCCGACGAGTCGAGATCCCCTAGGCGAGACGGAGCGGTCCGCGTGGAAAAGCTCTACACGATCCTGTTCAAAGTCCCCGAACTCAAGCGCAAGATTCTGTTCACCGCGCTGTTCCTGGCGATCTACCGGATCGGGTTCTACATCCCGCTGCCGATCGTCGACCAGGGCAAGCTTCAGAGCTGGCAAGAACAGATGTCGCAGAACACCGCGGGCAAGGTGTTCGGCACCGTCGCCATGTTCGGCGGCACGTCGATCGGCATGAGCACGATCTTCGGCCTGGGGATCATGCCGTACATCTCGGCCTCCATCATCTTCCAACTCCTCGGCAGCGTCGTCCCGTCGCTCGAGGCCATGATGAAGGAGGGAGAGAGCGGTCGCAAAAAGATCAACGAATACACGCGGTACGCCACGGTCGTGCTCTGCGCGGTGCAGAGCGCGTTCTGGGTCCAATATATGATGAGCCCCCAGATGGGGGTCGTCCTGCCCCAATATCAAACCGCCTGGCACGGCTTCGTCAGCGTTTGCATGATGACCGCGGGCACGATCTTCCTGATGTGGATCGGCGAACAGATCGACGAGTACGGGATCGGCAACGGGATCAGCTTGCTCATCATGGCGGGCATCCTCGCCCGAATGCCCGTCGCGTTGAGAGACCTGATCGCCAACTCGACCCCGAAACTCAACCCGGAACCGGGCAAGTACGGCATCCTCACCATCGTGATCCTGCTGGGACTGTTCATCGCCGTGGTCGTGGGCGTCATCGCGATCACCGAGAGCCAACGGCGGATCCCCACCCAGTCCGCCAAGCACGTCCGGGGCCGCCGGGTCTTCGGCGGGACCCGGCAGTACCTCCCCTTGAAGGTGAACCAGGCCGGCGTCATGCCGATCATCTTCGCCTCCAGCCTCCTGATCTTCCCCTCGTTCATCCTGAACATGCTGTCCAGTGCCACCCAGGGAATGCGATCGGAGGTCTGGAGCGTCGGCTCGGTCTTCGCCTCGGTCGTCCAGGAACTCGCCGACGCCTTCCAGCGTCAGAGCTACCTGTACACGGTCCTTTACATCATCCTGATCTACTTCTTCTGCTACTTCTGGACGGCCATCACCTTCAACCCGAAAGACATGGCCGAGAACCTGAAGGATTACGGCAGCTTCATCCCAGGCTACCGACCCGGCCGCCGCACGGCCGACTACCTCGAAAAGGTCATGCTCCGGATCACCTACGACGGCGCGGCGTTCCTCAGCCTCGTGGCGGTCATCCCGTCCCTGGTGCAAAACGCCCTGAACGTCGACTACACGATCGCGTCCTTCCTGGGAGGCACGGGACTCCTGATCGTCATCAGCGTCTGTCTGGACCTGGTCCAGAAGATCGACAGCCACCTGATCATGCGAAATTACGCCGGCCTGGTCAGTAAACGTTGAATTCGCGATCTCAGTCGAGTCGAATGGAATCGTTCCGAACCCGACCTGGGCGTCCTCCCAGTCGGGTTCGTTTCGATCGGCTCGGAGGTCGAACGGGAGGGGGGCGTCGTGGCGATGGCCCGCCTCCTCATTCTCTTTCCGGACGGAGGCCGAAGCGGTGGGTCACAAGTCGGCGACGGTCGGATCGGGACCAACCGGGGCGCGTTCCGTGATCAAACTCAAGAGCCCCCGCGAGATCGCCCTGATGCGCGAATCGGGGCGGGTCGTCGCCAAGGCTCTCGACCAGGTCCGCAAGATGGCCGTGCCAGGGGTCAGCACCGCCGACATGAACGACGCCGTCGCGGCGATCTTTCGCGAGCACGGAGCCACTCCCCTGTTCCTGGGCTACCCCTGCTCGACCAAGGGCAAGCCGCCGTTCCCCGCGGTCATCTGCGCCAGCGTGAACGAACAGGTGGTCCACGGAATCCCCAACCGCCGCCCTCTGGCGGAAGGGGACGTCGTCTCGATCGACACCGGCTGCCGACTCAACGGCTGGTGCGGCGACGCGGCGGTCACCCTGGCCATCGGCTCACCCGCTCCCGAACAGAAGAAACTGCTGGACGTGACCCTGGAAACCCTCGGCCTCTCGATCCGGGCGATGGAGCGCTGCCGCTACTGGTCGGAGGTGGCCGCGCTGATGGAGAAATACGTCAAGAGCCAGCGGATGGCCGTGATCGAGAAATTCGTCGGCCACGGTATCGGTCGCGACATGCACGAGGAGCCGCAGGTTCCCAACTTCGTGAGCAAGACCCTCCGCAGGCATGATATCAAACTCGAACCCGGGATCGTCCTGGCGATCGAACCGATGGTCGCCCTGGGAACCAAGGAGGTCCGCACCCTCGACGACGGGTGGACCGTCGTGACCAAGGACCTCGCCGCGGCCGCCCACTTTGAACACACCGTCGCCATGACTCCGGAGGGCCCCCGCGTCCTGACCTACCTCGACGATTGAGCCCGCGTCGATCCTCCCCGCGCTCGACGAGAAGTCGGGAGGCCCCGACGCCGCGCCCCTGGAAGCGGGAAACCGCTTTGAGAGCGGCGTTTGCCCCTTGCGGGAGAGACGTGATCGTCGTAGTATAGCCCAATTCGGCCCCTGGGGACGAGGGAGCGGATTGGATCGGGGTCGAGTCCGCGACGCGGCGGGTCCGGAAGTCGTTCACGACTTGGGACCAGCCCTCCTCGCGAGGGCCACCGCGGCGAGAGGGTCTCGGGACGCCCGGCGACGACGACGACCGACGTCCCCTCCCTGGCCTCGCCGCCACACCAGGGTGTCGCCCTCACGAAACTCGCCACAGGTCCAAGCAGGAAGTTCGATGAAGATCCGATCCAGCGTCAAACGCATCTGCGAACATTGTAAGATCGTCCGCCGTCGGGGCAAGATCTTTGTGATCTGTTCGAACCCCCGTCACAAGCAGAGGCAGGGTTGACCCCCGGACCCCGCCCCCGCCCCGAAAACCCTCGCAACGAACCGGTAGGTAGCTAGATCACGGAGATTGGAAGGATGCCGCGTATTCTCGGTGTCGACATCCCGAACGACAAGCGCACGGTGATCTCACTGCGCTACATCTACGGGATCGGACCGTTTCTCGCCGAGCAACTCTGCGAGCGGACCGGGATCAATCCCGATAAACAAGCCCGCGACCTCAACGAGGACGATCTGGCGAAACTCGCCGCGCTGCTGGACAACGAGTACGTCGTCGAAGGGCAGCTTCGCCGCCAGGTGCAGCAAAGCATCGGCCGGCTCCGCGACATCGGTTGCTACCGAGGCCTGCGGCACCGCAAAGGCCTGCCCGTTCGCGGCCAGCGCACTCGAACCAACGCCAGGACCCGAAAGGGCCCCCGCAAAACCGTCGCCGGAAAGAAGGGCGTCAAGGACAAGTGATCCGACGGCCCCGTCGGCCCCTCGCTTCGACCACCCCTTTCCACCCACGACGACTCAACCAGGATCCATCCGCAACGTTCAGGGAGCAACGGACCCGTGGCCAAGGCCAAGAAACGGAAAACTCGGCGCAACGTCAGCCGGGCGGTCGTGCATATCAAGGCGACCTTCAACAATACGACGGTGACCATCACCGACCCCAACGGCGACGCGCTGTGCTGGGCCTCCTCGGGCACCGTCGGTTTCAAAGGCAGCCGCAAGAGCACGCCGTTCGCCGCCCAGCGCGCGGCCGAGACCGCCGCGGCGACCGCCACGAAATTCGGGGTCAAGGAGGTCGAAGTCAAGGTCAAGGGCCCAGGCTCCGGGCGCGAAAGCGCCATCACCGCGCTGCAAGCCTCCGGCCTCTCGATCAAGGCGATCGAGGACGTGACCCCCTTGCCCCACAACGGCTGCCGACCACCCAAGAAACGCCGGGTCTAAGCCTGGGGCCGGGGACGCGCGTCCCCACCCCAGCCCTCGGTCGATCCTCGATCGATCGAAACCGGACTCGACTCTCTCCGTTCTCGACTCGCGACGGTCTCGAGCGAATGGGGCGCGGGTTCGCCTAAGCCCGAGGTCACCGCTCGCCAGTCGATCTCGTGGGCCAGACCCAGCGGCCGAAACCCGCGGTCTCGCCCTTCGTCCGAGGAACCCGCCGCCGTCCACGTTCCCAAAGATTGGGACGGAGACTCGGCGAAGAACTCGGCCCAACCGAACCCGCCAGCCTCGACCGAAGGACGCGATTAACAAGTCATGGGACGCCACATCGGGCCGGTCTGCCGGCTCTGCCGCCGCGAAGGCTTGAAACTGTTCCTCAAAGGGACCCGCTGCGACACCCCGAAGTGCGCCGTCGACCGGCGCGAGGGGGTGCCCGGGATGCACCAGTTCCGTCGCGGCAAGGCGAGCGAATACGCGATCCGCCTCCGCGAGAAGCAAAAAGTCAAACGCTACTACGGGATCTTCGAGCGCCAGTTCCGCAAGTACTTCGTGCTGGCCAGCCGCCGGCCCGGGAACACGGGTGACGCGCTGATGTCGGTCCTGGAACGCCGCCTGGACAACGTGGTGACCCGGCTCGGGTTCGCCAACAGCCGCGCCCAGGCCCGACAGATGATCACCCACGGACACCTCACCGTCAACGGCCGCAAACTCGACGTCCCGAGCTACCTGGTCCGGCCTGGCGATACGATCAAGGTGAAAGAGCGCGAGCACTCGTTGAAGCTCGCGGCCGAACACCTCGCGGCCGAGGGGATGCCCCCCGTGCCCGACTGGCTTGACCGCACCAGCACCGAGCCTCCCGAGGGGCGGGTTTCCCGACTCCCCGCGGGGCAGGACGTCTCGCTGCCGGTCAATCCGCAGTTGATCGTCGTGTTGCTGATCCGCTAATCCTTCGATCGACCCGACCGACCGACCGATCCAGACCCTCTACACGACAGGGCGGGGAGATCCTGGGGTGGAATCCGACCCCCGCCCCTCCCCTCGCCCCTTGCCCTTGGCGCGGGGTGTTGCGACCCCTGGGGCCAAGCGAAGGTGGCCGGCACCGCGTTCGCCGGCAACTCACTGGAGAGACCGATGCGCATCCGTTGGCGTGGCCTCGAACTTCCCAGCCGGGTCGAGTGCAATCGCGAGAAGACGACCGACACCTACGGTGAGTTTTACGTCGAACCCTTCGAACGAGGGTTTGGCCATACCGTGGGGAACAGCCTCCGGCGCATCCTCCTGTCGAGCCTGGAGGGGAGCGCCGTCACCAAGATCAAGATCCAGGGAGTGCAACATGAATTCTCCTCGATCCCAGGGATGGTC
>JBFWRA010000113.1:0-8233 GCA_050249155.1 Isosphaeraceae bacterium
CTCCGACCCACCCGGAGCTTCTCGACCACCTGGCGACGACGTTCGTCCGTGAAGGCTGGTCGATCAAGCGATTGATCCGGGAAATCGCGCTGAGCCAGACCTACCGGATGGCGTCGACTTCTTCGGAGCGGGGCGACGCGATCGACCCCGCGAATCGGCTCTGGCACCGTCGAGAGCTGCGACGCCTGGAGGCCGAGCCGCTCCGCGACGCGATCCTCGCCGTGTCGGGAGGGCTGGTCGAGCGGATCGGCGGACCGAGCGTGCCCGTCCATTTGACACCGTTCCTCCAGGGGCGCGGGCGTCCGGACGCGACCGGGCCAATCGACGGTGACGGCCGTCGCAGCCTTTACCTGATGATCCGTCGCAACTTCCTCTCTCCCCAGATGCTCGCCTTCGACGCCCCGATCCCGTTCACGACGATGGGCCGGCGGAACGTCTCCAACGTTCCCAGCCAGGCCCTGATCCTCATGAACGATCCGTTCGTCGTGGGGGAAGCCCGCCGCTGGGCCAGTCGCGTCGGTCGCGCGGAGCGTTCGACGGAGGAGACGGTTCGAAGGCTTTACCTCCAGGCCCTCGGCCGAGAGCCTGACTCCCGCGAACTCGCCGGCGCGATCGGGTTTGTCCAGGGGACTTCCGCGGGTGAGCCGAGTGATCCCGAGGCCTGGGCCGACCTCGCCCACGTGCTATTCAACGCCAAGGAATTCCTGTTCATCGAGTGATCGCCATGTTGGATCGCTGGTATCCTTGCCGACGCGTCACCCCGGCGTTCTCCCGTCGCGAGTTCCTCGGCCGCGCGGGTTGCGGCTTCGGAAGCGTGGCGCTTTCCGCGATCCTGGCGGAATCCGGAGCCAGGGCGCTGGCCGGCGACCAGCCCGACGCGCTCGCCCCAAAACCGCCCCACTTCGCGCCCAAGGCGCGGAGCGTGATCTTCCTCTACATGGACGGAGGCCCCTCCCAGGTCGATACCTTCGACCCGAAGCCCTTGCTCACCCGCGAGAATGGCAAGCCGTTCGGAATGAGGATGGAGCCGACCCAGTTCAACAACAACGGCAACACCCTGGGCTCTCCCTGGTCGTTCCGGCAATATGGGCAAAGTGGCATCCCCGTCAGCGCGCTGTTTCCTCACGTCGCCGGGCATGTCGACGACCTGGCGGTGATTCGTTCGATGGTGTCGAACTTCCCCGAGCACACCAGCGCGAACTACTTCCTGCACACCGGCTCGGGCCTCCAGGGCCGCCCGAGCATGGGGGCCTGGTTTGGTTACGGACTTGGCAACGATTGCGAGGACCTTCCCGCGTTCGTGGTGCTGAATGGCGGATTGATCCCCCCGGGAGGGCTCGACAACTTCAACAGCGGGTTCCTGCCGGCTAGCTATCAGGGCTCGGTCTTCAACCCGGGTCCGTACCCGATCGCGAACGTCCGACCAAACGAAGCCAACGACCGTCGCCAGCGTCGCAAGCTCGACCTGGTCCGAGTGATCGACGCGAGGGCGCTGGACCGGCTGGGCCACCCCGACGCCGTCGAAAGCGCGATCGCCAACCACGAACTGGCCTATCGGATGCAATCGGCGGTTCCCGCTCTGGCCGACGTCACGGGGGAGTCCCGGGCGACTCGCCAGTTATATGGACTGGACGCGCGCTACGAGCCGACCACGATCTTCGGCAGGCAGTGCCTGATCGCCCGGAGGCTCGTCGAGCGCGGGGTCCGGTTCATCGAGCTGACCTGCCCGAGCGTCGGGGCCGACCGTTGGGATCAGCATCACAACCTCAAGAAGGGGCACGAGGACAACGCCAGGGCGGTCGACCAACCCATCGCCGCGCTCTTGACCGACCTGAAACAGCGCGGGCTGTTCGAGACGACCCTGGTGGTCTGGGGGGGAGAGTTCGGTCGGACCCCGTTCGCCCAGGGAACCAATGGCCGGGACCACAACCCCTACGGCTTCAGCATCTGGCTGGCCGGTGGCGGGATCAAGGGAGGCACGATCCTGGGCGCGACCGACGACTACGGCTACAAGGTCGTCCAGGACCGGGTGGAAATCCACGACCTCCATGCCACGATGCTCCACCTGCTGGGGATGGACCACAAGCGCTTGACCTTCCGGTTCGGCGGGCGCGACATGCGCCTGACCGACGTCCACGGCGAGGTGGTCCACCAGATCCTGGCGTGAGGCCGTCGCTTCCTCTTACAATCCGGTCCGGTCAGGCTTGAAGACCCACCCACCGGACCCTCGCCATGCGCCCTTTTTCCTGGATCGGCCTCGTCGTGATCCTTGGTTGTCCGTCCTTCGCGATCGCGGCGGACGGGATGATCGACCTGGCCAACGCGGTCGTCATCCACGGGCCTCTCGACGCGAAGCCGCGCGACCACGGGTTCATGACGATCCTGAGCGTCGAGGCGGGCGTCCGACGGCTCGCGTGGCCGACGCGACTCGGCTGGGAGCAACGACAGGATCGCCCCGTGATCGCCCTGGGGATCAGGTCCGACGACCTGGAATGGACCGGCCCCTTCGCCGATCGATTGGGTAAAGGCCCCTGGCCCGTCGGCCCCGAAGGATATCGAATCGAGACCGACCCATCCATCCCCGCGGTGATCGTGATCGGCAACGACGAGCGCGGAGCGCTCCTGGGAGCGGGAAGGCTGCTCCGAGAAATCCGGTTCGGACCCGGCCAGGCGCTCCTCCCCAGCGCCTTTCGCGAAACGGCCGCGCCCAGGATCGGCCTTCGGGGGCATCAACTCGGCTATCGGGCGAAGACCAACTCGTATGACGCCTGGGACAAGACCACCTGGTTTCGTTACATCCACGAACTCGTCGTTTTCGGGGCCAACGCCGTCGAGTTGATCCCTCCCCGGACCGACGACAACCTTGACAGTCCGCACTTTCCGATCCCGCCGCTCAAAATGCTGACCGAGATGACGGGCATCTGCGATCTCTACGGCCTGGAGACCTGGCTCTGGTTCCCCGTCATGGACCCGGTCGACACCGACGCATCCAAGGTCGAGCCGCTCTTGAAGGAGTGGGACGAGGTGTTCAAAGCCTGTAAGCGGCTGGACGCGGTGTTCGTTCCCGGCGGCGATCCGGGTTCGATCCCTCCGACGCCGCTGTTCGGTTTCCTCGAGAAGGCGGCCGGGGTGCTCCGCGAGACCCATCCCAGGGCGGAGCTCTGGGTTTCCCCGCAGGGGTTCGACGCCGAGCGCATGGCCGAGTTCCTGGAACTGGCGAGGACCGAGCCAAAATGGCTGGCGGGGATCGTCTTCGGCCCGCAGGTTCGGATGCCCCTGGCCGAACTTCGCAAGGCTCTACCCCAGAAACTACCGATTCGAGCCTATCCTGATATCACCCACAGTCGACAGTGCCAGCACCCGGTTCCCGACTGGGACCTCGCCTACGCGGTGACCGAGGGTCGCGAGTCGATCAACCCCAGGCCCCAGGCGATGGCCAGGCTGGTCAAGGCGTACCAGCCCGACACGCTCGGATTCATCACATATTCCGAAGGGTGCAACGACGACGTCAACAAGGCGGTCTGGAGCGCCCTGGGCGTCGACCCCGACGCCGACCTCCTGGAAGTCTTGCGGCAATACGGCCGGTACTTCCTCGGCGACCGTTACGCGGAGTCGATCCCCCAGGTGATCCTCGGTCTGGAACGGAACTGGTCGGGGCCCTTGCTGACCAACGGGTCGGTCGAATCGACCTTCTCGGCCCTCCAAACCCTGGAACGCGACGCGACGCCGGCCGACCGCCTGAACTGGCGGTTTCAGCAGTTGCTCTATCGAGGGTACTACGACGCCTACGTACGCGATCGACTCATCCAGGAGTCGCTTCTTCAACACCAGGCGATGGACGCGCTTCGGCAGGCCCCTCGGACAGGTTCCGACGTGGCGATGCGCCGGGCGACGACGATCCTCGACAGGGCGTTGACCGAGCCGGTCGGACTTTCTCGGCGCGACCGATTGTTCGAGCTGGGAGAGGCCCTCTATCAGTCGATTCGGATGCAGCTCAGCGTGGCCAAGTACCAGGCGATCGCCGCGGAACGGGGCGCGAACCTCGACACCGTCGACACCCCTTTGAATGATCGGCTCTGGATCAACGCCTGGTTCGATCGCGAGGTCCGACGGCTACCGAGCGAACCCGATCGCCTGGCCGCGCTGGATCGGCTGGTCAACCGGCAGGCGGTCAAACCCGGGGGGTTCCACGACGTCCTCGGCGATCCCGGCCATTCGCCTCACCTCGTTCGACTCCCCTCTTACGACGACGACCCGATGTTCGTTCAGGCTCCGTTTCGCGGGTTCGCGCTACGGACCGACCTTCCCGTGGCCTGGCGAAGCAACGCCATGACCTTCTACGACGCCCCGCTGACGCTGCGGTACGAGGGTCTCCACCCCGAGTCACGCTACCGGGTCCGGGTCGTCTACTCGGGCGACAGTCCCAGGGCCCAGATGCGGCTGCTGGCCGACGAAGTCGAGGTTCACCCGTTCCTGGACAAGCCCGACCCGGTGAGCCCCGTCACGTTCGCGATTCCCACGAGCGCGACCGCCGACGGCCGATTGACCCTCACCTGGAACCAGACGCCAGGGCGTGGAGGCAACGGCAGGGGCTGCCAGGTCGCCGAGGTCTGGCTCGAACCCCTGGATCCTTGAGTCGCGATGGCGATCGACCTTTGTTTGATGTAAAGTGAACCTGGTCGGATCGAACGCCCCAGAGTCCCTGATGCGAGGCTGAGGACGATGCCAATCAACCACCGACACGCCATCGGCATCGTGCGCCGGGAGTTCCTTCAGGTCGGGTTCTCCGGGTTTCTGGGTGTCGGAACGGCCGGGGTGATCGGCGGTCGATCGGCGAGGGGGGCGAGCGACGCCGTTCCCGCTCCTCGGGCGAAGTCGATGATTCTGGTTTTTCTCACCGGAGCGGCCAGTCATATCGACACGTTCGATCCGAAGCCCGACGCTCCCGAGGGGATTCGAGGAGAATTCCGTCCGATCGCCACGAACGTTCCGGGGATCAGCGTTTGCGAACACCTGCCCAGGCTGGCGGGCATGGCCGACCGTCTCGCGATCGTCCGGTCGATGCGTCACGACAACCTGAACCACCTCAATTCGACGCACCTGGTCCTGACGGGGAATGTCCAGCCTGGCTTTTTCTTCGATAAGATCGCGTCGCGCGACGACTACCCCTGCTACGCCTCGGTGCTCGACCACGTTCAGGCCCCTCGCGCGGGGGTGCCCACGGGAGTCACCCTTCCCACCTTCCTGCAATCGGGCCCGTTGACCTGGCCAGGTCAGCACGCCGGATTTCTCGGCCCCCGGTACGATCCCTGGCAAATCAGGCAAGATCCGAATGGGAGCGCCTTCAGGGTGGAGGACCTCAGCCTGCCCGAGGGCTTCACCGTGGAACGGCTTCGGCGTCGGCTCGACCTCCTTGGCCAGATCAGTGCCGGGCAAGAGGCGATCGAGGCGGCGACGGCGCAGGCCCCTCTGTCGGATCGGCGGCGACAGGCCCTGTCACTTCTGCTCACCGGTCAGGTCGCTCGCGCTCTGGACCTGAGCAAGGAGGATCCCAGGGTGCGCGACCGCTACGGCCGCCACATGTTTGGACAGTCCTTGCTGCTGGCGAGGAAGCTCGTCGATGCGGGCGTCCCGGTGGTTCAGGTCAACATGGGGCGGGTGCAGAACTGGGACACGCACGGTGGGAACTTCCGGAGGCTCAAGAACGAGCTGCTTCCCCCTTTGGATCAGGGCCTGGCGAGTCTGCTGGACGACCTCGCCCTGTCCGGTCGGCTCGACGAGACCCTGGTGGTGGTGACCGGGGAGTTCGGCCGAACGCCGAAGGTCGGCGCCGGCGGCGGTAACGCCAACAAGCCGGACGGCCGGGACCACTGGTCGTCGGTCTTCAGCACGGTCTTCGCCGGCGGCGGGGTCCGAGGTGGCCAGGTCGTCGGCCAGTCCGACCGCATCGGAGCCTATCCCGCGAGTCGGCCGTTCACGCCGGCCGACCTCGGGGCGACGGTTTATCAGTCGTTCGGGATCGACCCGACGTCGACCGTGACCGATCGACTCGGGCGACCGATCCAGCTCAGCCGCGGCCGGCCGATCGAAGCGCTCTTCAGCGGGGTCGAGGTCTGATCGATCCCACCCTGAGATCGGGTTGGCGACGCGCTCCCGTCAAAGATGGCAACCGGAACGTCCTCGTTTGGCCAGATACTTCTGGTGGTATTCCTCGGCCCGATAGAAGGTCGAGGCGGGAGTGATCTCGGTCACGATCGGACGACGGAACTTTCCCGACGCCGAAAGCTGGGCCTTCGACTCCTCGGCCGCCTGGCGCTGGGACTCGTCGTGGTGGTAAATGGCCGACCGATACTGTGAGCCGACGTCCGGTCCCTGGCGGTTCAAGGTGGTCGGGTCATGGATCGTCCAGAAGGTCTCGAGCAATCGCTCGTAGGTGATCACCTCGGGGTCGAACTCGACCTCGACGACCTCGGCGTGACCGGTCGTATCGGTGCAAACGTCTTCGTAGCGTGGATTTTGGGTGTGACCGCCGGCGTAACCGACCGCCGTGGAACTCACTCCTGGCAGATTTCGAAAGGCTTCCTCAATTCCCCAGAAACAGCCCGCCGCGAAGGTTGCCTTGGACATCGAACGCTCGTTTCCGACTGGATTGAGAAGTCAAGAACGGGAGGCGTTTCGTCACCTCGACCCCTGTTCTCATTATGTAGGGAAACGCCGCGCCCAAGGCAAGCCTCGGTCGCGCGGTTGGCTAGACGGGATCGCCCCGCGGTGTCATGATGTGGCGGACATTCCCGGCGCGATCGATTCCGATCGGGAGAAATCGGAACTCAGGAACTCCAACGAACCCGCGATCGCCCTCCCTGGAGTGTTCCCACTAGCCCCGACTCGTCCCGCGAATGCCGCGGTTCGACGAGCGAGGGCCGACGATTCCCGGCGAATCCCCTCTTGAATCCGCCGGATGTGAGATCCCGTTCCCGACGGCCTTCGGGGGTGTTCGCATTCATGAATCCACCTCAACGGAGGAAAATCCTTGGCGACGTTTTCCATGGCGGAACTTCCCAAAAACTCGCGACCAATTCGACGGGCGGCGATCCTGTTCGCCGGCGGCCCCGCCCCCGCCGCGAACGCGGTGATCTCGACGGCGGCCGTTTCGTTCATCCGTCACGGCATCGAGGCCGTCGGCATTCTCAACGGCTACTCTCGGCTCGTGGAGTTCAGCCCGAGCCGTCCGCTGGTCGAGGAGCGTGACTACTTCCGCTTCGACCATCGTCGACTACGGAGGACGCGCAACAGCCGGGGCATCATGATCGGTACGGCCAGGACGAACCCTGGGAAGAAGATCGAGTGTCCCGAAGACCTGAACGATGAGAAGAAGACCGCGCCCCTGCGCGCCGTGGACCAGGCGCTGCGATCGCTGGGGGTCGACGCCCTGGTGTCCATCGGTGGGGACGACACGCTCAAGACCGCCAACAAGTTCAAGCTCTATCAGGACACCCTGCCCGAAAGTGAACGGATCGCCGTCGTTCACGTCCCGAAGACGATTGACAACGACTATCACGGCGTCGACTTCACCTTCGGCTACTTCACGGCCGTCGAGACCCTGGCGGGAGAGATCCGCAACCTGCTCGCCGACGCGGAGGCCGTTCAGGGCTACTACCTCGTCGAGACGATGGGCCGAAGCGCCGGCTGGCTCGCCTATGGCGCGGCGATCGCCGGCGAGGCGAGCCTCGTTCTCAGCGTCGAGGACGTCGTCGGCGACTACCGGTCCACCGAGGAGTACGAGGACCCGAAGACCAAGGAGAAGAAATCGCGACCGATCATGAACATCGACAAGGTCGTCGATTTGATCATTCGGACGATGGTCGCCCGCGAGAGCGAGGGGAAGGAGTACGGCGTGGTGGTTCTGGCCGAGGGATTGGCCGAGTATCTTCCTCTGGAGTATCTCCAGGGGATTCCCCGTGACGAACATGGGCACATCTCGATCGCCCAGGTGAACCTCGGGCGGACCTTCGCCAGGCTCATCTCCGAGGCCTACGCCGAGGCGACCAAGAAGTCCAAGAAAGTGACTGGCGTCCAGCTTGGCTACGAGGCGCGCTGCGCGTTGCCGCACGCCTTCGACGTGATGCTGGGAAGCCAACTCGGCGTCGGGGCGTTTCGGGCGCTCGTCGAGGAGAAGCTCAACGGAGTGATGGTCTCGGTGATCGGCCAGCTCTCACTGCACTACGTGCCGTTC
>JBFWRA010000114.1:0-8186 GCA_050249155.1 Isosphaeraceae bacterium
CGGTTTGCCAGGCCACCAGCCTGAGACAAAGCGCCTCTCGACGGCAGGCCACCAGCGCGGTCTGAGCCAGACTCGACGCCAGCAGCCAGGGCAACCTCGCCGTCACGATCACCAGCCAGCAACCGCCGTCGGCGTAGTCCGGGCCGAACAGGATCGGCATGGTCCGATCCGCGGTCATCGCGAGCCCGATCGTCGCGGGCAGTGTCCAGGTCCAGAGCGCGCCGGCGATCCAGGAGACGCGGGCCGAGGCGTCCCGCGAACCGTCCATCCAGGCCCTCGCGATCGACGGACCAAGCGTCGCGGGCAGAACCATGCCCAGGCCCACGAGCGCGAAGACCACCCGTCGTGCCGCCGCGTACTCACCGACGTCCTCCCCCCTCCACCCACCCATCGCGAGAAGGTCCAGGCCGAAGAGGGTCACCCTGCCGAAACGAATCAAGCCCGCCTGAACGCCGCGGACCGCCAGAACCCGCGAGGCTCGGCCCCTCCATCGAGGGATGACCGGGCCGATCCTCGTCCGGTGAACCCACCAGGTCGCCAGCGAAGCCAGTCCCTCCGCGATCACCACGCAGATCACGGCTCGGGTCGCGTCGTTCGAATCACGAATCAATTCAAGAATCAGCAAGTAATAAGCGAGGGCACGGACGACGGGGCCGACGGCGATCCACCCAAGGCGCCCCAACGCTCTCGGCCAGAGGTCGGCCGCGCCCGCCGATCCGAAGAGGACCAGGCCCGCCAGTACGACGAGGGTCTCACGCGGAGGCCCTACGACCCAACCGATGGCGACGGCCAGCGCGAACGCCACGACCGCCGAGACCAGTCGCAGACCAAGCAGCAGGTCCGTCAATGGGGCGACGAGCCCGACCTTGCGCGCGGCTTCCCTCGTGACGATCACGTCAAACCCGCCACGGACCAAAACGAGGAGCCAGACCGTGACCGCCGTCGCGAATTCGACGTCGGAAAATCGGTCGGGACCGAGGCGTCGGGCGAGTGTCATCAGCGCCAGGAAACCCAGAACGCTGGTGAGGCCTTCCGACGCGATCACCCAGCCGAGGCCCGTCGGTTTCGCGGTGAGGTCCGATCGGCCAGGCCGAGCCATTCGCGGGTACGCCCCGCGCGTGGCCACGGTCATCGTGGCGTGCCAGCGATCGCCCGGAGTTCCCAGAGCGGGCCAAATCTTCTTAGACAGGCGCGACCAATGGCGCGCTGATGAATTGACGCGTAAGTCTTGAGCAATCTTCGCTCGATGGGCGGTCGGGTGCTGGCCCACGAGGCGTCGACTCCCGGGGCGGAGAGGGCGATTTCCGAATAGCCAGCCTCCCTGGCGAGTCGTGCGGCCTCGGCGGCCGATCGGGTGCGCGGGGGCCATTCCTTCTTGCCTCGGAGGCGCAGATAGGAGGGAACCCAGGCCCTGGGCAGCCATCCCAGGCCCCAGAGTCCCAGATGCGGGTCGGTCGCGATTGAGAAGCGATTGGGGGACCAGAGCAGCAGTGTGCCGCCAGGCTTCAGCACCCGGACCCATTCCCGGAACGCGATGGAGGGGTCGTCGAGGTGTTCGATCAAACTATCGGCGACCACGCACGCGAAGGAAGCGTCGGGCCAGGGAAGGCGTTCCGCCTCGGCGACGAGGAGCGGAACGCGCAGGCCGTGGTCGCTCAGTCTTCGGCGGGCGACGACCAGCCATCGCGAGGCGATCTCGACCCCCGTGACGTCACGTCCCCGACGTGCCGCCGCGACGAGCAGACCACCGGTGCCGCATCCCACCTCCAGGACGTTCCCCTCGCGCGGGAGTCGCCTGGCGATCGCCTCGCCGCGCGGCAACGCCCCGGCGATGTGGCTGAGGAATCGCTCGCGCCGGCGATCCACCACGTCCTCGGTCATTTCATAATACGCCGAAGCGAGGCCCATGACGTCGGTCGTCGGTTCGAGGGCGTGAAGTCGACTGGCCTTGGCGCGTTCCGCGTCGAGACCCAGGTAGCGGTCCGACGCCAGCCGGAAGTCGGGGAGCCCCGCGACCTCGGGGTAATGGCGATCGCAGCGCCGACAGGGACTCGTGCCTGAAAGGCCCTCCCCCATTGGGGCTCGGCAGGCCGGACAGGCCAGGCTCGGAGCGCTGGCGATCGCGGATGTGCCGATCATCGGACCCTCCTCACGAGCGCGCCGGGATCGGAACCCAGCCAGCGCGTGGCCCTTCCCCGCGCGGTTCGGAACGCGTCTCGAAACGCCAGGTGGGACCGCCATCGGTTCGTGGCGAGGGCGTTGAGATCACGGATCGTCTTGAGGTAAAAGGCGTCGATTCGTTGAAGCTGGAAGGGGTCCTGGCGCGCGTCCGCGTAGCCCAGCCGAGTGCCCAGCGCCGCCGTGTAATGGAGGGCCGCGGATCGTCGCAGGTCGGGACCATTCGCTCCATAAGGATAGGCGAGCAGCCGACAGGGCCTTTGGAGCCGCGCTTCGATCGTCTCGCGGGACCGGCGGAGTTCCTCGGATTGACGGATCGGGGAGAGTCGATCCAGGTGCGCGTGCGACGTCCCATGCGACCCAAACCGAAAGCCGAGTCCTCCCAGGGCTTCGAGTTCCGACCAGTCGAGAAGCCGCTCTGTAGGCACGTGCCGAGGCTGACCCGGCCAGTCGTTCGAGCGACCGACGCGGTCGGTCACGACGAAGATCGTCGCCGGCAGGCGTCGCGCGCCGAGCTGTTCCGCGACGTGGAGCAACGAGCGGAGGCCGTCGTCAAACGTCAAGGCGAACCCCAGGGGCTCGTCCGGGCGTCCTCGGTCCACCCAGTCCTGGAGGTCGACGGCGTGGAACCCCGCCTCGGCGAGCCGGTCGAGGGTCTCGGCGAACCAATCAGGTGTGACCGCCGTGACGGAGCGTCGGCTCGCGAAGGCGTGGTAGGTCAACACGGCGAGCCCGCCGCCTCGCGTGGTCGTGATCATTTCGTCCGCCCGGCGGGGCCCAGCGCCCGACGGTGCGCCGCGGAGGGGAGTTGAACCAGGAGCGGCTTGAGCCGGACCTCCCGTCCACTCTCCGAGGACCGATAAATCGCGTCGACCATTTCCGTGGCTCGGCAGCCGTCCCAGCCCGAGGCGGACGGGCGCTCCGTGACGTTCGCGGAGGAGACGAACGACTCGATTTCCTGGACGTGGGTTCGCTCGCAGCCGAACCTCGCCCGAAAGACCCGCTCCGCCAGGCGCTCGCGGACGTATCCTCGCGCGACCTCGCGCCCGTTCGAGAGAACCCCGGTGAGCCGCCAGGGCGCGGTCTCGATCCGGAGACAGCCGTCCGAGCCTCGAACCTCCATCGTCAGATAACCACGGATTTGATTCCATGACGATCGGAGCTCGGCCAGGTTCTGGTCGAAATCTCGAAAGAGTCCGCAGGCCTCGATCTCACAACCCCTGGGAAGTTGGTGGCTCTCGCGGCGGTAACCCGTGACGGCGACCACCTCGCCGAGGAACTGACGGATCAGGTCGCAGGCGTGCGGCCCGTTGTCCATCAGGGTCCCTCCTCCGGATCGAGCGACGTCGGTATGCCAGGTCGTCAGGAATTCCGGGGTGGCTTGATGACCGATCTCGGCGCGGACCCCCTCCACCCTGCCGATCCTCCACGCGGCGACCAGGGACAGCGCGTCGCGGACCGGAGGATAAAACCGATGGTTGAAACCGGTCGCCAGCCGGAGTCGCAGTTCGTCGGCGCGCGTCGCCAGGGCGCGGGCGTCCTCTGGGCGAATCGTCAGCGGTTTCTCGCAGAGGACGTGCTTGCCCGCGTCGAGAGCCGCGGAGACCTGCTCGAAGTGATCGGCGTGGGGAGTCGCCACGATGACCGCGTCGAAGTCAGGCCGGCGCAGGGCGTCGTCCAGATCGTCGAAGCATTCGACGTCGTGCCGTCGCGCGACGGACCGGGCGGCTTCCTCTCGCGTATCGTAGACGCCCGCGAGCACCGCCCCGCGGGCGACCCCCAGGGCCGCGGCCCGCCGAGCCCCAAGATACCCCGCGCCCACAAGCAGAAACCGCCAATCGTCACCCGGTTGACTCATCACACCTGGATCTCCTGAGACTTCGACTCGATCGAGGGAAGGCGACGTCGCGCGGTTCCGCCCGTCATTAAGGGCCCGTCTCCTCCGATACGCGACCGACCACGATCGCCCAGGAGCGTCCCCCACGCCTCTCCCGACGCCCAGGCTCCCAGGATCAGGGCCAATGCCGGGAAACTGGTCGACCAGGGAACGATCGATTCCTCGCGAGCCCTCAGGGCTCGCAGGCATCTCGACGCCAGAAGCGGAGGGACCAGCGGCGCCCTCGCGGCGCTCACGAGTCGCCCGGCGCGGTTCAGGTCTCGCGTCCGGTCCGATCCATATTTTCTCGCATGCGAGAATCTTTGGATGAGAGTTCGGATTCGCGGAGATCCTCCCTGGAACCTGAGGATGGCCTCTGGGGCCATCACCAGCGATTCTCCACGTTCACGCAATCGGCGGTGGATCTCGATTTCCCAGAACCCCGCGGCCCAGAGGGGCTCGAGGCCGGTCAGCCGATCTCGGCGGTAGATCACGTTATCCCCTGGTGGATCGATCGGCCGGTCGACCGGCAAGGGGCTTCGATAGTTCGCGTAGCGTTGCAGGTACAACGCGCGATCGAACGGACTGAGCCCCTCGGCGGCGTCGATCGGCCCACCCACCGCCGCGGCGTCGGTGCGCGCCAGGCGATCGAGGAGCGTGTCGAGCCAGCCGGACTGGGGCGACGTCTGAGTCGTGCTCAGGACCACGAGGGGAGCGTCGGTGGCGTCGATCCCATCGGCCCAGAGCTCGGGGGCGAGCCAGTCCGGGTCGCGATGCAGCAGGCGCCAGGGAGTTCGCGCCGTTCTGGAACCGAGATCCGGCGGCCCGTCGGGAGAGGCGTCCACCACCACGATCTCGCCACGGCCCGCGAGTTCCCGGGCGAACGCTGAGAGGCAAGGGCCCAGCGATCGCGCGCCTCCGATCGAAGCCAGCACGATCGCCACATGAGGACGATCGATCTTCCGCGGGCTCATGGCACTCCCGCCTCCGCCCCCTGGGACGTGGTGGCGCGATGAGGAAGGTGAGGGCCCCGAGGCGACGGATCCGAGAGTCTTCGCCAGTGGCGCTGAATTCGGTGGTTCGAATGAGGCCGACAGACCCGACGGACCCGCGCGATCGGTTCCCCGACCACCTCGATGGCGTCGAGCGAACAGATGCCCAGGCCCGCGGCCTGGGCTTGGTGGAGGTATCCGATCTCGTCCGGGTTGAACCCCATGATCGCCGACGCGACCGCGTCGACCGCCACGGGGTCGAAGCCCGCGATCACGGTCTTGAGCGGAAACGGCGTGCCGTGCCTTGGCCCTTCGCCGTGCATTCCCAGGAAGCCATCCACGATGCCGAGGTGGGGTCGGACCTTGCGAGTCAACGCGACGAGGTTCCGATTCATCGCTTCCACGGATTGGAGAAACGCCCGTTCCTTCGGAGCGAGCGCCTCGAACGGGTCCGCGCCTCGGAGGGACAGGTCTTTCATTGAATTCCGAAATCGAGCGGCCAGGCCCATGAACCGTGTGAGGGCGCGGACGGACGGATCGTCTCCCTTGAGAAACTCGACCACCAGCCGCTTCCAGCCCTGGTAACCGTTGCCGCCACCCGAGAACCCGTGCATCATCACGCGATCGTCCGGATGGAGACTGGACAGCATATTCTTGAGACTGAGTGTGACGATCGAGGTCACATGAGTCTTCGCCAGCGCCAGGGAGACCCGGAATCGCGCCGAGGCGACGGTCCGGGAAACCCGAGCGATCCGCCGCTCGCCGTGGACGCCGACCAGTTCGATGGGTTCCCAGGCGTCCTCGTCCCGGTTCAGATCGAGGAATCGGACGGGGAGCTGGCTGGCCTCACGACGGAACCCGAACCGCTCGAAGCCGGCCGTGGCGTCGGTCGCTCCCTCGGCGACGAGGACGCTCCCCGCGCCCGCGGAGAACACCCCGTCGAGGGTCGCGGAAAGCGCCTCGACGTGCGTCGAGGGAAGTTGCGACTTGTGGCTCACGAGGTTGGGCTTGACGAGCACGTCCGCGCCCGCGGGGATGCGAGCGCGGAGGTCCTCGGAAAGCGCCGCGAGGGCCTCGGAGACGGCCGAACGCCGGGTCTCACCCCGGACGACCGCCACTTTCACGTTCTGAGAGCTCATCGGTCACTCCGGATCGTCGACGGACGGTCTCGACGAAGGGCGTCGGCCTTCGCCTTGCGACGCCGCTCCCAGGGGCCGGCCAGGGGCGTCCGCCGCCTCGACGATCGGAGGGAGAAGTGCCAGTGGGCCGTCGCCAGGGCGACCGAGGCGGCGCAGCAGCCGTAATAGAGCAGATGCATGGGCACCGAACCGACGGCGAACCCCAGGCCGCGACCCCGCGCCAGAAAACGGTAGAAGGCGAAGTTCAAGCCCACCACCGTCAAAACGTTGAGGACGGCCAGCGCGGAGAGCCAAGGTAGCCAGGGTGCCGCGGCGGCCGATAGGACCGCCAGCCCGGTCGCGGCGACGCAGACCTTCTGCCCAGGCTTCACGTTCAGGTCGGACTCGCGCTCACCGAGTCGTTTCAACAGGATCAACCACGGCACGCCACGTTGGAGGACGTCCGTTCTGATGATCGAGGACAGGGTCCATCGCTTGAGATGCGTCGCCTGAACGTCTCGGGCCAGGATGATCCGATGACCCGCCCTGGTCAATCGATACCCCAGTTCGACGTCCTCGATCGCGGGCCGGGCGTAGAGTTTCGGATCGAACCCACCGATTTTCAAGAACGCGTCTCGGCGGATCATTCCGCAACCGGTCCAGAAGGTCCGGGCGGGCCGGACGTCGTCGGTGAAGCGTCCCTGCTGGTGGACGAAGTGGTGCAAGAGATTCCGAAACCGACTGATCAGTCCCGGTGCCTCGGGCTGGTCGTCATAGGATCCAAACAGCGCGGTCAGTCCGGGATCGAGGTCGAACCGGGCCATGGCCCTGGCGAGGGTTTCGGGATGGACCGCGACGTCGGCGTCGATGAAAAAGACGAACTCCGTCGCGGCCTCCCTGGCACCGGCGTTTCTCGCCGACGCGGGGCCTCGACGCGGCGACTGAGTGAGGACTCTGGCCCCGAAACTCCGGGCCAGGTCGCTGGAGCCGTCGGTCGACTCGTCATCGACCACGATGAGCTCGAACGCGATCCCGAGAGAGTCACGGAGCCGGCGGAGGCAACGCTCGAAATCGCTCCCCCCGTTATGAACGGGGATCACGACGCTGAGAGTCGGCCTCCGCGGCCCCGGGCTCGTCGGACTGGGAGGGACGTCGTCCATGATCCACCCTCGCCCGTCAGAACCAGTCTCCGCCGGAATGCGTCCCCATCCGTGGGATCGCCCGCGCGAAGACCTGGGCCGCCCTGGTCAAACCCGCTCGGCTGTTCAAGGGTGTCGATCGTGGAGTGGGTCACCGAACTGGTCCGCCACGGTCGGCCGCGACGTGCGGCCGAACAATAGCCGGATCGTCCCCGGCTGTCAACGCGGTCCGAAGAGCCTCGCCAGGTCGCCCAGTCGGCGGAACCCCGAATCGCGGTCTCGATGGGTGTAGCTCTCGATCCTGGAGGTTCCGCTCCTCTGGTATTCTGACGGGATGATCCCCGACACCCCAGGACAGGAGGCGGAGCGATGGAGCGGACGTACACGGCGCGGACCGAGTTGGAGGCGATCCTTCTGGAGCAGGCCCTGATCATGGCCCGCGAGTTGGAGGCGGTCTCGGACGCCGCCCCCGACGGCCAGGTCCTGGCCGTCACCGAGGCGGCCGCGGTCCGTTGCGGCCGCGCGTTGACCCGGACGGCTCTGGAGGGGGCCTTGCGGCGGCAGGCCCGGGCGGCCGAAAAAAAGGGGGCCCCGGCCGGGCCTGCGCCTGCGGCGGGCGCAGGGTCGTCAAGGACAAGGCGTCGCGGGCGGTCGTGACGGCCGCCGGGCGGGTCGTCGCCGCCCGCCGCTCGATGAGGTGCCGCGGGTGCGGCCTGACGGCCTACCCCGCCGATGATCGGATCGGCCTGGACGGCTTCCTCAGCCCCGGCGGCACGCGGCTGGCGTGCCTGGCCGCGGCGAGTTGGTCCTTCGACGTCGCCTCCGACCGGCTCGACGCGCTCGCCGGCGTGCGGATCGACGGCGAGACGATCCGCCGCCACGT